>CBFGNA010000389.1:0-3101 GCA_965650045.1 uncultured Polaromonas sp. | reverse complement strand
TATGCACCAGCAGCGCGCCGTTTTCGCCGACGCCATGGGCCATGCCGGCGGTGCCGTCGGACAGCTGCACCGCGCGCCCGGCCAGCGCGTCGCGTGCCGCAAATCGCGCCTGAAAAGGTGCAAAACCGAACAGGCCGAAAGCCTGCACCGCCTGCACCAGCGGCGCGGCAACCCGGCCCAGCGCCCGCGCCACATCGATGCCGGGGAGGATCTCCTGCAGCGCGGCCGGTGCCATGGCGGCGGGAAGCCCTGGGGCCGCGGTTTCCGTGTCGATTTCCAGCGCGCGCACATTGATGCCGGCGCCGATGACCACATAACGCTGCTCGCCCCAACTCCCGGTTTCGACAAGAATGCCGGCCAGTTTGCGCTCGCTGCGGGCATCGGCCAGCCACAGGTCGTTGGGCCACTTCAGCCGGATGCAGGGCTGGCCTGCAGCGGGCAGCACCGGCTGCAGGCTCTCGGCGATGCTCACGCCGACGGCCAGCGACAGGCCTGACCAGTCGGCCGGCTGCAGCGGCATGCCCAGTGAAAAGGTCAGGCTGTCACCGGCCTGGCTCTGCCAGGTGCGGCCCCTGCGGCCGCGGCCTGCGGTTTGTTGCTCGGCCACCAGCAGCACCGGCTCGGCCGCGGTGGGCCCGGCGGCGCCGGCCGCACGAAAGCGTCGCATCAGTTCGCTGTTGGTCGAATCGACGGTGGGCAGCACCTCGACCGTGAAGCCCGGCAACACCGGCGCCACGGCTTCCCAGATGGCTTCGGCGGGCCAGCGGATGGGGGCGGCAGGGCTCACGACAGCAGCAGGCTCAGGCCTTTTTGTCTTTGGCGGTTTGGCCGGCTTGCCGGACTTGCCGGATGCCTTGAGGACTTTCTTGAGTTCTTTCTTGAACTCTTTTTTCGGCTTCACGGACTTGTCGGCTTTGGCCGTTTTCTTTTTGTCCTTGCCGGTCTTGTCCGCCGCTTTGGCCTTTTTGGACTTGCCGCCTTTTTTGCCGGACTTCCCGTCGTCCTTGGGCGCCAGCAGCGTGCCGCGGCAGTTTTTGGCGCCGCACCAGCAGGGGTACTCGGCCAGCAGCTTCTTGGTGTAGGGCGCGTCGATGATCAGGCCGTAGTCGTAGAACAGTTCCTCGCCAGCCGGGATGTTGCGCAGCGCCTTGATGAAGACGCGGCCATCCTGTTCGTCGGCTTCGCAGTTGGGCTTGCAGCTGTGGTTGATCCAGCGCGAGGAATTGCCGCCGTGTTTGGCGTCGATCACATGGTCTTCGTCGATGTGGAAGTAGAAGGTGTGGTTCGGGTCCTTGGGGTCGTGCGGGTGCCGGCGCAGCGCTTCTTTCCAGTTGATGATCTCGCCGATGTATTCGATCAGCACTTCGCCTTCGGCGAGGTCCTGCACCGCAAACACGCCCTTGCCGTGTACGCCCGAGGTGCGGGTCTGGATGCGGCGGCCGGCAGCGGTGGCGGGGCTGGCGGAGGAGCTGGAGGCGGGGCCGGAAGGGGGAGGCAAGACCTGAGTTTTTGACACGACGGGTTTTTTTGGTATGGTTAATTCATGCATGTGCGCGCCCGTGCGGGTGCGCGCGTGCGTACGCGCGAGGCCCTTATTGTAGTGATGCGCCCTGTGACCCGAGACCGCCCGACGATGTTCAAGCGAAGAAAACTGATTCAAGCCCTGGCCGCGATGGCCGCCCCCGGCGTGGCCGTGCGGGCGTGGGCGCGCGCATCGGAAAGCCCGCTGCCCAAGCTGGGCAGCCGCCTGCCCCTGCCGTCCCTGAGCCTGCTGGACGGTCATGCCTGGAGGCCCGCGGCGATGGGCGGCAAAACGCTGGTGCTGTACTGGTGGGCCAGCTGGTGCCCTTTTTGTGCGGTCCAGTCGCCTCATATAGAAAGTTTGTGGCGCGCCAACCGGGACAAAGGCCTGGAGGTGCTGGCCCTGTCCATCGACACCAAGCCCGAGGCTGCCGCTGCCTATATGAAAGCCAAGGCGTATACCTTTCCCGCAGGGATGTTGACCCCGGATGTGGCCAAATCCCTGCCCAAGCCGGCCGGGCTGCCGGTGGTGGTGGTGCTCAAGGTCGCGCGCAACGGGCGCAGCGGCAAAGTCGTGTTTGCAGAAGCCGGGGAAATGTTCCCCGAAGATGTTGAAGGTTTGAAGAAGTACTTATGAAAACCCTTGTGATTGCAGAAAAGCCCTCGGTGGCGCAGGACATCGTCCGCGCCATCACGCCGACGGCGGGCAAGTTTGAAAAGCACGACGAGTATTTCGAGAGCGACGAGTGGCTGATCACCTCGGCGGTCGGCCACCTGGTCGAGATCCAGGCGCCGGAAGAGTTCGACGTCAAGCGCGGCAAGTGGAGCTTTGCCAACCTGCCGGTGATCCCGCCCTACTTTGACTTGAAGCCGATGGACAAGACCAAGACGCGGCTCAACGCCATCGTCAAGCTGACCAAACGCAAGGACGTGGGCGCGCTGGTCAACGCCTGTGACGCGGGCCGCGAAGGCGAGCTGATCTTCCGGCTGATCCAGCAGTACGCCAAGAGCAAACACCCGGTCAAGCGCCTGTGGCTGCAGTCGATGACGCCGGCGGCGATCCGCGAAGGTTTCGAAAGCCTGCGCAGCGACCAGCAGATGCAGGGCCTGGCCGACGCGGCGCGTTCGCGCTCCGAAGCCGACTGGATGGTTGGCATCAACGGCACGCGGGCCATGACGGCTTTCAACTCGCGCGATGGCGGCTTCTTTTTAACGACGGTGGGCCGGGTGCAGACGCCGACGCTGTCGGTGGTGGTCGAGCGCGAGGAAAAAATCCGCAAGTTTGTCAGCCGCGACTATTGGGAAATCCACGCAACCTTTCTGGCCGAAGCCGGTGAATACCCGGGCAAGTGGTTCGACCCGAAGTGGAAAAAGGCCACGGCCAACGCCGACAATGCCGAGCCTGATGCCGAGCTGAAGGCCGACCGGATCTGGTCTGAAAAGGAGGCGCGCGCGATTGCTGAAGCGGTGCGCGGCAAGTCGGCCACCGTGACCGAAGAAAGCAAGCCCTCGACCACCGCGTCCGGCCTGCTGTTTGATCTGACATCGCTGCAGCGCGAGGCCAATGGCAAGTTCGGCTT
>CBFGNA010000388.1:0-3102 GCA_965650045.1 uncultured Polaromonas sp. | reverse complement strand
GCCATGGCGCACCAGGTCATGGTGATGAAGGATGGCGACGTGCTGGAAACGGGGGCGGTGGACCAGGTGCTGGATCATCCGCAACACCCCTATACCCGCATGCTGGTTGCTGCCCAGGAGGCGCCTTGATCCCTTCCACCCCCGGTAGCTTGTTAAAACCAATTTAGTAATTTGGTGCAGACGTTCGCCAGTGCTCGAGCAGCGCAGTGCCGGACGCCAGCGCGCAGGCACGCAAACTGCTTGCATGCACAGGCGCATCGGGGTAGAATATGCGCTTCACGACCAACTGGGCGGGTTTTCACCGCCCATTTTTTTTGGGCGTTTGTTTTTGCACATGGATTTGAGAAGCTGGCAAATGAAGAAGCCGGCAAGCGACATCTGGCACTGAATGGCCTTACACGAAACGATTGAACAAACCGTCACAGGACTGGGTTACGAGCTGGTGGACATTGAACGTACCACCGGGGGGTTGCTGCGTGTGACGATCGATCAGCCCCAGGCCGAGGGTGCGCCCGAGCAGTTCATCAATGCGGAAGACTGCGAAAAAGTCACGCGCCAGCTGCAGTTTGTGCTGGAAGTCGAAGGCGCGGCGTATTCCCGGCTCGAGGTGAGCTCGCCGGGCATTGACCGCCCGCTGCGCAGTGAAAAAGATTTTGTGCGTTTCACCGGGGAGCTGGTGGACATCACGCTGAAGGCGGCCATCGGGTCGGCCGCGGCGGGGTCTGGCGTGACCGCCAGCCGCAAGAAATTCCGCGGCACGCTGGAGCGTGCGGCCTCGGGCTGGCAGATTGTGTGGCGTGACGAGCCCGCCGCCAAGCCTGGTGCCAGGGTGAGCAAGAACAAGGTCCCCGCGCCGCTGCAGGCGCTGGGTTTCACGCTCGACGAAATTGCGCAGGCGCGGCTTGCGCCTGTGGTTGACTTCAAGGGGCGCCGGCCGAAAAGCCCGCCCGCAACAGAGATATAAAAAGGAAAGGCAGGCTTGTGAAATGAATCGCGAACTGTTGATGTTGGTGGATGCCATCTCGCGTGAGAAAAATGTTGAACGTGACGTCGTCTTCGGCGCGGTCGAGCTTGCGCTCGCCTCCGCCACCAAGAAGGTGTACGCCGAAGGCACGGACATCCGTGTCGTCGTCGACCGTGACAGCGGCAACTACGAGACCTTCCGCCGCTGGCTGGTCGTCGCTGACGAAGCCGGCCTGCAAAATCCTGAAGCCGAGGAGCTGGTCAGCGATGCGCGCGACGAGATCGCCGACATCGAAGAGGGCGACTACATCGAAAAGCCGGTCGAAAGCCTGCCGATTGGCCGCATTGGTGCGCAAGCGGCCAAGCAGGTCATCCTGCAGAAGATCCGCGACGCCGAGCGCGAGATGCTGCTCAACGACTTCATGTCGCGTGGCGACAAGATCTTCGTGGGCACTGTCAAGCGCATGGACAAGGGCGACATCATTGTCGAGTCCGGCCGCGTGGAAGGCCGCCTGCGCCGTGGCGACATGATTCCGAAGGAAAACCTGCGCTCCGGCGACCGTGTCCGCGCCATGATCATGGAGGTCGATACCACCCTGCGTGGCGCGCCCATCATCCTGTCGCGAACTGCGCCCGAATACATGATCGAGCTGTTCCGCCAGGAAGTGCCCGAGATCGAGCAGGGCCTGCTGGAGATCAAGTCCTGCGCCCGTGACCCCGGCTCGCGCGCCAAGATCGCCGTGCTCTCGCACGACAAACGTGTTGATCCGATCGGCACCTGCGTCGGCGTGCGCGGCACCCGCGTCAACGGCGTGACCAACGAGCTGGCCGGCGAACGTGTCGATATCGTGCTGTGGAGCGAAGACCCGGCGCAGTTCGTGATCGGCGCGCTGGCCCCGGCCAACGTCTCTTCCATCGTGGTCGATGAAGAGCGCCATGCCATGGACGTGGTGGTCGACGAGGAAAACCTCGCGATTTCCATCGGCCGCGGTGGCCAGAACGTGCGCCTTGCCGCCGAGCTGACCGGCTGGAAGATCAACATCATGACGGCCGATGAGTCGGCCCAGAAGCAGGCCACTGAAACCGATACCAGCCGCAAGCTGTTCATGGAAAAGCTCGATGTGGACGAGGAAATCGCCGACATCCTGATCTCCGAAGGTTTCACCAGCCTGGAAGAAGTGGCCTATGTGCCGATCCAGGAAATGCTCGAAATCGAGTCCTTCGACGAGGACACCGTGACCGAGCTGCGCACGCGCGCCAAGGATGCGCTGCTGACCATGGAAATTGCCAGGGAAGAAAGCGTCGAAGGCGTCTCGCAGAACCTGCGGGATGTGGAAGGCCTCACGCCCGAGCTGATCGCCAAACTCACCGACGCCGGCGTCAGCACCCGTGACGACCTGGCCGACCTGGCTGTGGACGAACTCACCGATATCACCGGCCAGTCCGAGGACGAGGCCAAAGCCCTGATCATGACCGCTCGCGCCCATTGGTTTACCGATGAAGCCGCCGGTTCTGCCGACGCCGAAGAGCCTGCCATTGCAGACCCTGCGTCCAAAGAGCAATGATCATGGAGGCCAGCAGGAAAAAAACATATGTCCAGTACCACTACCGTCGCTGAATTCGCAGCTGAACTGAATAAACCCACCGCCACACTGATCGAGCAATTGACCAGTGCGGGTGTTGCCAAGGCGCAGCCCACCGACCCGCTGTCGGAGGCCGACAAGCAGAAACTGCTGAGCTATCTGCAGGCCAGCCACGGCACGGCCACGGCCGAGCGCAAGAAAATCACGCTGGTCAAGAAGTCCACCAGCGAAATCAAACAGGCCGATGCCACCGGGCGCGCCCGGACCATCCAGGTCGAGGTGCGTAAAAAGCGCACCTTTATCAAGCGTGATGAAGGCTCCGAACAGGCCGCTGCCGAAGAAGTCAGTGCGCCCGCTGCCGCCCCTCAGGCGCCGGTGATTGATGACGCCGAGCTGGTGCGCCGCGAGGAAGAAGCCAGCCGCCATGCCGAATTGCTGCGCCGCCAGGAAGAAGAACTGACGGAAAAACGCCGCCTGCGTGAAGAGCAGGACGCCAGGGACCAGGCCCGCGAACAGCAGGAACGTGACGCGGCCGAGCAGACCGCGCAAGCCGCGG
>CBFGNA010000387.1:0-3106 GCA_965650045.1 uncultured Polaromonas sp. | reverse complement strand
CGCTGAACTTGGCGTCGGTGAGGGAGCGCTCGATGAAACTTTTGGCGGTGTAACCACCGCGCGGGTGCACGCTGATCAGCAGCCGGTCAAACACCACAAAAGCCACCGCGCGCGAACTGATGCGGTTGAAGGCCGCCATGCCGCCGTGCGGCTTGATCCGCGGCTGGCCGCCCTGGCCGTGATAGGCCTCGATGGCCGCCTCGTGTTCCGCTTCCGCGCGGGTTTCGGCGGGCGTGGCCAGCCGGCGAAAGATGATCAGGTCGTAGATCGAGGTGAAGTCGTAGTGCGAAGGATGAACCGCATTGCCCAGGTCCTGGCGGTGCAGGTCCAGCAGGGCGGAGCCGCCCAGTTGCTGCGCCGCCTGCTGCAACAGCGGCTGGTGGGTGTCAAACTCGTCGCGATCCACAAACACCCAGACGAACCCGTCGGCGGGGGCTTTCTCAGGCAGGGTGTCTGAAAAGCGCAGGCTGTCGGCGGTGAATTCAACAATTTGCACGGTGTCTGTCCGGTGGATTGCCAATAAGGAGTCAAATCGGCCTCTAGCCCTTATAGGACGGGCGCTGTCAGCTATTTATTTTGTAGCAATCGTGCCGCAGCAATGGCGAAGTAAGTGAGCACACCATCGGCCCCGGCACGCTTGAAGGCCAGCAGGCTTTCCATCATCACCGCGTCGTGGTCCAGCCAGCCGTTTTGCGCGGCGGCCTTGAGCATCGCGTATTCGCCGCTGACCTGGTAGGCAAAGGTCGGCACGCCGAACTCGTCCTTGACGCGGCGCACCACGTCCAGGTAAGGCATGCCGGGCTTGACCATCACCATGTCGGCGCCTTCGGCGATGTCCATGGCGACTTCGCGCAGGGCCTCGTTGCTGTTGCCCGGGTCCATCTGGTAGACCTTTTTGTCGGCCTTGCCGAGGTTGCCGGCCGAGCCCACCGCATCGCGGAAGGGGCCGTAAAACGCACTGGCGTATTTGGCGCTGTAGGCCATGATGCGGGTGTGGATCAGCTTGCGCGATTCGAGCGCGTTGCGGATCGCGCCGATCCTGCCGTCCATCATGTCGCTGGGCGCGACGATGTCCACGCCGGCTTCGGCCTGGGCCAGCGCCTGGCCGACCAGCAGTTCAATCGTTTCGTCGTTGAGGATGTAGCCCGTTTCCTTGTCGGGCAGGCCGTCCTGGCCGTGGCTGGTGAAGGGGTCCAGTGCCACGTCGGTCATCACGCCGAGTTCGGGGAAACGTTTTTTCAGTTCGCGCACCACACGCGGCACCAGGCCGTCGGGGTTCAGCGCTTCCTTGCCGTCGTAGGTCTTGAGCGAGGCGTCGATCACCGGGAACAGCGCCAGCACCGGGATGCCGAGTCGCACACATTCCTCGGCCACCGGCAGCAGCAGGTCCAGGCTCAGGCGCTCGACACCGGGCATGGAGGCCACGGCTTCCCGGCGGTTCTTGCCGTCGGTGACAAACACCGGGTAGATCAGGTCGTGGGCGCTGAGGGCGTTCTCACGCACCAGGTTGCGTGTGAAGCTGTCGCGGCGCAGGCGGCGCGGCCGGCCGGCGGGGTAAGGGGCGTGGACTGTCATCGCCCAATTTTGCCAAAGCTTTGCCGGGAGGCCCTGATTAATTTCGCGCGCCCCCGGCCACAGGGTGCGCCAAAAAAATGCCCGGATGACACTGGGTCAACCGGGCCTGGAAGCCTTTTTGCTGTGACACGTCAAAGGCACCCGCTCAGGGAGGAAAAGCGGGGCGCTGTCACCAAAAGGTAACAACACACATCAATCTTAGTCCGATGAGCGGCACATGACAAGGGCTGAGCGGAAATCGCCCCGCACACAGGGTGGGGCGGGGCTGCGGGCTACACTTCGGCCCATGCTCTGGGTCAAATCACTTCACATTGTTTTTGTCGCCAGCTGGTTTGCAGGCCTTTTTTACCTGCCGCGCATTTTTGTCAACCTCGCCATGGTGCCGCCCGGGAGCGAAGCCGAGCGCGAGCGCCTCATCCTGATGGCGCGCAAGCTGTTTCGTTTCACCACCCTGCTGGCCGTGCCCGCGCTGGCCTTTGGCTTGTGGTTGTGGCTGGGTTACGGCATCGGCCGTGGTCCCGGCAATGGCTGGATGCACGCCAAACTGGCGGTGGTGGTTCTGGTGATTGGTTACCACCATGCCTGCGGCCGCATCCTTGCCAAATTCATCGCGCAGCGCAACACGCACAGCCACCGCTGGTACCGCTTTTTCAACGAGGTGCCAGTGCTGCTGCTGCTCGCCGCCGTCGTGCTGGTGGTCGTCAAGCCGTTCTAGCAACAGCAGGCAACCCGCGTGCCCTCCCCGAATTCACCAGCAGACGCCAGCGATCCGGCTTTGCCGGGCGCAATGCGTCGTCCCCTGGAAGGGGAAAAGGAACTACACGGAGCGAAGCGCAGTGAGAACGATAGGGGTGAGCGCTCCTCCGGTGAACCCACCGCCTCCTGGCCGCTTGCGCTCGCCACCATCTGCCTGATTGTTTACGCCAGCCTCTATCCGTTTGCCGAGTGGCGCAATCAGGGGATCTCGCCGCTGAAATTCCTGACGGCGTCCCTGCCGCGTTATTGGACCGGCTTTGATGTCGGCGTCAATCTCGCCGGTTACGCCCCCCTTGGTTTTTTGCTGGCGCTGGCCGCGCTGCGCAGCCGCCGCGTGCGCTGGGCCGTGAGTGTGGCGGTGCTGGCTTCGGCAGCCCTGTCGCTGGCCATGGAAACCCTGCAAAGTTACCTGCCGTCACGCGTGCCCTCGAACGTGGACTTCGTGCTCAACACCGCCGGCGCCTGGCTGGGCGCCTGCAGCGCCTGGCTGCTCGAAAAGGCCGGCGCCATCGCGCGCTGGAGCCGCGTGCGTGCGCGCTGGTTTGTGCGTGACGCGCGCGGCGCCCTGGTACTGTTGGCGCTGTGGCCCGTGGCCTTGCTGTTCCCGGCCTCGGTGCCGCTGGGTCTGGGCCAGGTGATCGAGCGGCTGGAATACTCGCTGGCCGAGATGCTGGCCGACACCCCGTTCCTGGAATGGTTGCCGGTGCGCGACATCGAGCTGCAGCCGCTGGTGCCCGGTGCCGAGGTGATTTGTGTGGCGCTGGGCGCGCTGATC
>CBFGNA010000386.1:0-3108 GCA_965650045.1 uncultured Polaromonas sp. | reverse complement strand
GGCGGTGCCGATGTTTTCGGCCGGCTGGGCTGCCTTGCTGGTGCATCGCCTGGTGGTCGAACGCGGCCACCGGCTGGCCAGCGGCTTGCTGTTGAGCGTGATGCTGCTCTCGCTGTCGGTGACGCTCGGTTTCCTGCTGCTGGGCCGCGAGACGCTGTTTTACATTTCGAACTTCGCCTACCTGTACCTGACGCCTGTGCTGCTCGGCTGCCTGGCCTGGTTTGCCTTTCGCCGGCCGGCGGCGGGCCTGTGGTCACTGGCCGGGTTTTTGTGCCTGGCCATCGGGTCCATGTTTCCCATCCTGCGCAACCTGAACCTGGTTCCGATCAATTTCTACACCCAGTTCGGCGCACAGATCGGTGCGGCGCTGGAGATCCCGATGCTGCTGGTGGCGCTGTACTTTCGCAGCCGGGAGCGGCGCGACAGCCAGGTGCGGCTGGACGCGCTGTCGCGGGTGGACCCCCTGACCGGGGTTGCCAGCCAGCGGCTGCTGACCGAGCGGCTGGAACACCTGCTGCAGCGGCATCAGCGCGATCCGCAGCAGGGCGCAGTGATCCTGGTGCGCCTGGTCAACGGGCCGCAGTTGCGGGCGGCTTATGGTGCGGCGATGGCGCAGGCGGCGCTGGTTCGTGCCGGCGCCTGCGTGGCCCTGCCGGCCCAGGTCAGTGACACCGTGGGACGCCTGGACGACGGGGATTTTGTGTTACTGATGGAGGGCCGCGCCAACGAAATGGACGTCAACGAGGTGGCCCAGCACATTATTGCGGCGGGTTTGCGTCCTGGCCGCAAGTTGCCGGCCGATCTGCTGCTGCAACTGCATGTGGCCTGCGCCGATTGCACCCGGCTGGGCCTGGCGGGCGATGGCGGGGACGCATTGCTGCAGCGCCTGGGCGATCTGCTCGACGAAATCACCGACAACCCGCGCAAGCCCTTGCGCTTTGTGCGCAACATGCCTTTGCCAGAAGCGCCGGCGAACAGCCCGGCTTAACGAACCCGCATGCCCGGCTGGGCGCCGGCCACCGGCTCCAGCACATAAATGCCGGGTTGTGACTTGTCGTCGGCGTGGCTGGCGGCCAGCACCATGCCTTCGCTGACGCCGAACTTCATCTTGCGCGGCGCCAGGTTGGCGACCATCACCGTGTGTTTGCCGATCAGGTCTGCGGGCTGGTAGGCCGAGGCGATGCCGCTGAACACATTGCGCGTTTTTCCTTCGCCCACATCCAGCGTCAGGCGCAGCAGCTTGGTCGAACCTTCCACGGTTTCGCAGTTGACGATTTTTGCGATGCGCAGATCGATCTTGCTGAAGTCGTCGATGGTGATGGTGGGAGCAATGGCTTCGCCGCCCGGCAGGGCCGCTTCTGCTATCGAATCAGTAGCTGCTTGCCCTTGTTCCACGGGGGCTGGAGGCTCAAACAGTGCATCAAGTTGTTTGATGTCCACGCGTTGCATCAGGTGTTTGTAGTCGCCAATCAGGTGGCCAGGGCGGAGTGATTTGAACTGATCCGTCCATTGAAGCGGCTCTGTCCGCAGAAACGCTTCTACATCTATTGCTAGAGCTGGCAATACTGGTTTCAGGTAGATAGTGAGTAGGCGAAATGCTTCAACGCAGGTAGAGCAGACCTCGTGTAACTTTTCGCGTTGATCAGGTTGTTTTGCCAAGTCCCAAGGCTTGTTTGTATCCACATACGCATTAATTTGATCAGCCAAGAACATGATTTCTTTGGAGGCTTTTGCAAATTCTCTAGCGTCATACAAATCGCCAATGTTCGAGGCTTCGCTAATAAGCGTTTCCAGCAAATGCTTGGAATCGCCTTTTATTAGACCTATTTTCCCGTCGAATCGTTTCGCAATGAAACCCGCCGCCCTGCTGGCAATGTTGATGTACTTGCCGACCAGATCGCTGTTGACCCGCGCCATGAAGTCATCGGCGTTAAAGTCGATATCCTCGTTCTTCGCATTGAGCTTGGCCGCCAGGTAATACCGCAGCCATTCCGGGTTCATGCCCAGGCTCAAATACTTGAGCGGGTCCAGGCCCGTACCGCGGCTTTTGCTCATCTTTTCACCGTTGTTGACGGTGAGAAAGCCGTGCACAAACACCTTGTCAGGCGTCTTGCGGTCGCTGAACTTCAGCATGGCCGGCCAAAACAGGGTGTGGAAGGTGACGATGTCCTTGCCGATGAAGTGGATCTGCTCCAGCGCCGGGTCTGCCATGTAGGTGGCGTAGTCTTCGCCGCGCCGGTCGAGCAGGTTTTTCAGGGACGCCAGATAACCGACGGGTGCGTCCAGCCAGACATAAAAGTATTTTCCGGGCGCGTCGGGAATCTCGATGCCGAAGTAGGGCGCGTCACGGCTGATGTCCCAGTCGCCCAGGCCTTCGCTTTGGGTGCCGTCCGGGTTCTCGCGAACACTGAACCACTCCCTGACCTTGTTGGCGACTTCCGGTTGCAGCCGGCCGTCCTGCGTCCATTGCTGCAGAAATTCCACGCAGCGCGGGTCGGACAGCTTGAAGAAAAAGTGCTCGGAACTCTTGAGGACCGGCGTCGCGCCGGACAACGCCGAGTAGGGGTTGATCAGGTCGGTCGGCGCGTACACCGCGCCGCAGACCTCGCAGTTGTCGCCGTACTGGTCCTTGGCGCCGCATTTCGGGCACTGGCCCTTGATGAAGCGGTCCGGCAAGAACATGTTCTTCTCGGGATCGAAAAACTGGTCGATGGTTTTGGTTTCGATCAGCGAGCCCTGGGGGGTGTCGCGCAGGTCGCGATAGATCTGCTGCGCCAGCGCATGGTTTTCCGGCGAATCGGTCGAGCTCCAGTTGTCGAAGCTGATGTGAAAGCCGTCCAGGTAAGGCTTGCGCCCGGCCGCGATGTCGGCCACGAACTGCTGCGGCGTCTTGCCGGCCTTTTCGGCGGCGATCATGATGGGTGCGCCATGGGTGTCGTCGGCGCCGACAAAGTTCACGTCATGGCCCTGCATCCTCTGGAAGCGCACCCAGATGTCGGCCTGGATGTATTCCATGATGTGGCCGATGTGGAAATTGCCATTGGCATAGGGCAGGGCGGTGGTGACAAAGAGTTTGCGTGCGGAGGACGGCATGGGACGGACTTTCTC
>CBFGNA010000385.1:0-3109 GCA_965650045.1 uncultured Polaromonas sp. | reverse complement strand
TGATCGGCGTGTGGTGGTCGGGTGCCGAGCCTGTTGTCCGTGACGTGGGTCAGGGCGCCAAGGGTTACAACGCCGTGACGCTGCAACACGGCACCGACAAGAACGCGCCCGTCGTCAAGGAAATCCTGGCCAAGCTGCACGACAAGGGACAGGGCACGGGACCGCGGGATGAGGTCGGCGAGACCCTCTACCTGCGCGGTGTGGTCAGCGCCGCTGTGGGCATCGAGGGCATACGCGCCGCCCAGGAACGCTTCGGCAAAGGCAAGGTCATGACCGGCGAGCAGGTGCGCTGGGGCCTGGAGAACCTCAACCTCACGCAGGCCAAACTGGATGCCCTCGGCTTCAAGAATGTGCTGCGCCCCATCAGCACCTCGTGCGCCGACCACGTCGGTGCAGGCGCGGCCCGCATCCACACCTGGGACGGCAGCAAGTGGGTGTTCACCACCGACTGGCTGGAAGCCGACCAGCAGATCATCCGGCCGCTGGTGAAAGCCACCGCGAGCAAATACGCGGCGGAGAAAAAGCTGTCGCCCCGCACGCCGGCCGACTGCCAGTCCTGACCTGAACCCGGCCTTTCCCGCTTTCGGGGAAGGCCGGCGGCTCCGCAGGAGCCGTCAATCGACAGGTCTGCGGGCAGGCCTGTCGATTGGCAAAGGCAAACACATGAACACACCCAACATCGTCCTGAACGTCAATGGCATCGAGGTCATCTACAACCATGTGATCCTGGTGCTCAAGGGCGTTTCCCTGCAAGTGCCGGACGGGCGCATCGTCGCCATCCTTGGCGGCAATGGCGCCGGCAAGACCACCACCTTGCGGGCCGTGTCCAACCTGTTGCGCGGCGAACGCGGGGAAGTCACCAAAGGCTCCATCGAGCTGCGCGGCGAGCGCATTGAAAACCTCTCGCCGGCCGATCTGGTGCAGCGCGGCGTGGTCCAGGTCATGGAGGGCCGCCACTGTTTCGCCCACCTCACGATCGAGGAGAACCTGCTGACCGGTGCCTACACGCGCAAAAGCAAGGCCGAAGTGGCGGCCAACCTGGAAAAGGTTTACACCTACTTCCCGCGCCTGAAAACCAGGCGGACCTCGCAGGCTGCCTACACCTCGGGCGGTGAACAGCAGATGTGCGCCATCGGCCGCGCCCTCATGGCCAACCCGCGCATGGTGTTGCTGGACGAACCGTCCATGGGACTGGCGCCGCAAATCGTTGAAGAGGTTTTCGAAATCGTCAGGGACCTCAACCAGAAGGAAAAAGTCACGTTCCTGCTGGCCGAGCAGAACACCAACATGGCGCTCAAGTACGCCGACTACGGCTACATCATGGAAAGCGGCCGGGTGGTGATGGACGGCGCGGCCGCCGACCTGGCCAGCAACGAGGACGTCAAGGAGTTCTATTTGGGTGTCGGCGGCGGCGAGCGCAAGAGTTTCAAGGATGTGAAGAGTTACCGGCGTCGCAAACGCTGGCTGGCATGATGAATGCCCCCACGCTCGTCACTTCGTGTATTTCGCGAGGCCTTGCAGGCCGCCGCTCGCCAGAGGCTTCGCTTCTGGCGCCTGTCCAACCCTGCGCGGGCAGGTTTGGAGCCGCAGGCTTCAGCCCCTCGGGGGCGCTGCGCCTGCGGTCCGGCACAGCCGGTCCCGCGGCCCCTGCTGGAAAAGAGGGGAGCTCCAACGCTTTTCCGGAGATCTTATGACTGAGTATTTCGATGCGCTGGAAACGCGGCCGCCGGCCGAGCGCGAAGCTGCGCTGCTGGCTGCGTTGCCCCAGCAGATTGCGCACGCCCGCACACGTTCGCCGGCCTTCGCCGAACTGCTGTCCCGGGTGGATGCGCTGGACGTGGATTCGCGGCAGGCACTGGCGCAACTGCCAGTCATCCGCAAACACGAGCTGCTGGAACGCCAGAAGGCGTCCCGGGAAGCCGGCGGCGATGTGTTTGGCGGCTTCAGCGCGCTGGCTTTCGGCCCCCGCATGCCGCGTGTTTTTGCCAGCCCCGGCACAATTTACGAACCCGAAGGCGCGCGCAAGGACTACTGGCGCATGGCCAGGGCCATGTTTGCCGCGGGCTTTCGCGCGGGCGAACTGATCCACAACAGCTTCAGTTATCACTTTGTGCCCGCCGGCTCGATGATGGAGACCGGGGCACATGCGCTCGGCTGCACCGTGTTTGCGGGTGGCACCGGGCAGACCGAGCAGCAGGTGCAAGCCATGCGCGAACTCCAGCCCGCCGGCTACATCGGCACCCCCAGCTTCCTGAAAATCATTGTTGAAAAATCCCGGGAGATGGGCGTCGCCCTGCCCAGCCTGAAGAAGGCCATGTTCGGCGGCGAGGCTTTCCCGCCCAGCCTGCGTGACTGGTTCGCAGCCCAGGGCATCACCGGCTACCAGTGTTACGCCACCGCCGATCTGGGCTTGATCGCTTACGAAACCGAGGCGCGCGAAGGCCTGGTGCTCGATGAAAACGTGCTGGTTGAAATTGTCACGCCGGGTACGGGCAACCCGGTGCCGGCCGGCGAAGTGGGAGAACTGGTGGTCACCAGTTTCAACCCGGACTACCCCTTGATCCGTTTCGGCACCGGCGACCTGTCGGCCATGTTGCCCGGCCCCTGCCCGACCGGGCGCACCAACCACCGTATCAAGGGCTGGATGGGGCGCGCTGACCAGACCACCAAGATCCGCGGCATGTTTGTGCACCCCGGGCAGGTGGCCGATATTGCCAGGCGCTTTCCCGAGGTGCTCAAAGCACGGCTGGTGGTCAGTGGCGAGATGGCCAGCGACCAGATGACCTTGCGCGTGGAAGCAGCGGATTCGTCGCAAGGCCTGGCCGGCAGAATCAGCGAGGCCATCCGTGACATCACCAAGCTGCGCGGCGAAGTCGAAATGGTGGCGCCGGGCAGTCTCCCCAACGACGGCAAGGTCATTGAAGACGCGCGCAGTTATAAATAGGCCGCCCCACTTCGCTGCAATCCATTTGCCCTGAGCCTGTCGAAGGAGCCCCCGAGGGGGTGCTGCGCCTGAGGGCCGGCCGAGCGGAACCGCGGCCCCGGCTTGAAATCAAGAGCCCCGTGTTCGCTCCATGCCTGCAGCTTTGCCCCATTCGGGTGCTGAGTG
>CBFGNA010000384.1:0-3137 GCA_965650045.1 uncultured Polaromonas sp. | reverse complement strand
AGCTTCATCGACTGCCTGGCCGGCGCCGGCACCCTCGCGCTGGGGCATAACCACCCGGTCGTGATCGAGGCTATTCAACAGGTGCTGGCTGATGAATTGCCCCTGCACACGCTGGACCTGACCACCCCGGTCAAGGACCAGTTCGTGCAGGACCTGTTCGGCGGCGCCGATGCGCGCTTCGGCACCAATCCCTGCTGCATCGGCATCCCGCTGGCGGGGCGTGAACCTTTCGTGCTGGATTTCGCCACCAGCCGCGTCGCCCAGGGCAAGATGCGCGTCGCCCACAACGAGGGCAAGCAGGTCGAGCCCGGCATGCTGATCGACGAGTTCGGCCGCCCCACCACCCACCCCGGCGTGGTGGTGGTGCCGCAAAGCAATGGCCTGTTCGGGGCGATCATGGCCTTTGGTGAACACAAGGGTTACGGCATGGCGGTGGCCTGCGAGCTGCTGGGCGGCGCGCTGACCGGCAGCGGCACTGCACACAAGCCGGCCGACCCCGCAATTCGCGCCGTGGTCAACGGCATGCTGACCATCCTGATCGATCCGGCCAAGCTCGGCACGCAGGCCAGCTTCGAGGAAGAAGCGCTGGCCTTTGCCGACTGGATCAAGGCCGCGCCGGCCACCCCCGGCGGCGGCGCCGTGCAAATCGCCGGCGACCCCGAACGCGCCAAACGCATCCAGCGGCAAGGCAGCGGCATCGAGATCGATACGGAGACCTGGCGGGAGATCACCGAGGCCGGCCGCAAGGTGGGGGTCAGCCTGCCCGCTTGAGCCGGGCTCCGCCCTGACTATGAAATTGATAGCTGACAACGCCCGCCAGTCGAGGGCTGGAGTCCGATTTGACCTTTGATTCACCCGGCCAACCCGCCGGACTGGACAGTGCCTGCTTGCCCGCCCTTGCCGCCCGTGGCATGGATGTGCCCAGGTACAGCCGCAGCGGCGCGCCCGGCGTGGTCCACCTCGGCCTGGGCGCTTTCCACCGCGCGCACCAGGCGCTGGTGTTCGATGCGCTGCTGCAGCGCGGCGACACGCGCTGGGGGGTGCTGGGCGTGGCCATGCGCAGCACCGCGCTGGCCGACAGCCTGCAGGCGCAGCATGGCCTGTACGCCGTGCAGGTGGCCAGCAGCGCCGGCAGCCATTGGCAGATGGGCGGCGCGATCTGGCAGACCGCTGTGGCCGCGCGTGAGCCGGCGCGTGTCACGCACGCCATCGCCGCGCCATCCACGCGCTGGATCACGCTGACCGTGACCGAAAAGGGTTATGTGCCGGCGCTCGGTCAACTGCTCGCGCAGGGACTGGCAGCGCGCCACGCCGCCGGCCTGCCGGGCCTGACGATCGCCTCCTGCGACAACCTGGTCGGCAACGGCCGCCAGTTGCAGGCGCTGTGTGTGGCGGCTGCGCTGCAGCACAGCCAGGCGCTGGCCGACTGGATCGACCACGCTTGCGCCTTTCCCAACAGCATGGTGGACCGCATCGTGCCCGCCGCCACGCCGCAGCGGCTGGCTGCCGCGCGCGAGGCGCTGGGAGTGGCCGATCAGGCTGCGCTGGGCACCGAGGCTTTCTGGGAGTGGGTGATCGAGCGGCGCTTCGTCGATGACGCCGATGCCGGCGCCCTGGCCGCGGCCGGCGTGACCGTGGTGGACGAGGTGGCCCCGTTCGAAGACGCCAAGCTGCGCCTGCTCAACGGCAGTCACACCGCCATGGCCTGCATGGGCGCGGTAGCAGGCTGGCCGGTGATTGGTGAATGCATCACGCAGCCGGCCGTGCGGCGCTTCATCGATGGACTCATGACGCAGGAAGTCGGCCCGCAACTGGCGCGCCCGGACTGGCCGGCCTACCGCGACGCGCTGCTGGCACGTTTTGCCAATCCGGCGCTGCAGCACAGCGTGCACCAGATCGCCACCGACTCATCGCAAAAAATTCCGCAGCGCTGGCCGCCTTCGGTGCTCGGCGCGTTGCGCGCCGGCCTGCCGGTGGACCGGCTGGCGTTTGCCGCGGCCGCCTGGATGCGGTATGTGCGCGGCAGCGACGAACAGGGCCGCCCCTACGCCATGAACGATCCGATGGCCGCCGAACTACAGACGCTGGCGCTGGCGCATGCGGGCGACGCCGCAGCCAGTGTGCAGGCGCTGGGCACACTGACAGCGATCTGGGGCGAAGCGCTGCCGCAGGATCAGCGCTGGCTGGACAAGGTCACGCGCCGGCTGGACGATATCGAGCGCCGGGGGATGCTGGAAGCGCTGTTGAAACTGCAGGCCGACATGGCCGGGCCTTGAGCGCTGGGCGCGGGCCTGACAGGCTTCATCTTCGCCCTGATTTTTGATGAAATCGAGCTCCAGCCCTTGCTGGACAGGCGCAAGCAGCTCCTGTTTTCATAGCGCCGGGCGCTGCGGCGTTCAGCCCAGCAGCATGCCCAGGCTGGCGTCCAGGTGCTCGGACGGCAGGCGCCTGAAGCCGGAACGCGCAAAACGTTGCAGCCGGCCCATCATGAACGCCACGATGACCGAGGCCTGAACCTGCGCCTGCACCGTCGGCATGGCCGCGCCGTCGGAGGCCGCCCCTTCACGCAGGCTTTGCTTGAGGCTGGCTTCGAGCTTGTCGAAGAACTGGTTCATGCGCTCCTGCAGGCGTTCGTTTTCGAACACCAGCGCGTCACCGGCCATGACGCGGGTCATGCCGGGGTTTTTTTCGGCGAACTGCAGCAGCATGATGACCAGCTTGCGGGTGCGCACCGCCGGGTCGGTTTCGCGTTCGGTGATCTGGTTGACCAGGGTGAACACGGTTTGTTCGATGAATTCGATCAGCCCTTCGAACATCTGCGCCTTGCTGGCGAAATGGCGGTACAGGGCGGCTTCGCTGACATCAAGCCGCGAGGCCAGCGCCGAGGTCGTGATGCGTTCGGCGCCGGGCTGCTCCAGCATGGTCGCCAGCGCCTGCAGGATCTGCACGCGGCGCTCACCCGGCTTGGGCCGCTTGCGCGGCGCGGCGGCTTCGGGCGGCGCGGGGCTCACTTCAGGCTCGAACTCGGACATAGGGCGCGTTGTAAGAGATGTTTCAAAAGCTAAAGACTGACTGGATTCTCTCACAGCCCATAGGGGCATAACGCACGCCGGGCAGAGGGTTGACCCGAAGCCAAG
>CBFGNA010000383.1:0-3140 GCA_965650045.1 uncultured Polaromonas sp. | reverse complement strand
GGCCCACGGCGTGGCAGGCGTGGACGGCATGGCCGGCCCGCAACTCGACCAGTTTCACAGCCTGATCCGCGCGGTCATGGCCGGCATGGGACTGGCGCTGGTGCCGCGCTGCCTGGTCAGGGACGACATCGCTGCCGGCCTGGTTTCTGCCCCGCTCGATGACGGCTACACCGACGAGATGGGCTACTACCTGTGTTACCCCGAATCGCGGCGCCAACTGGCGCCGCTGGGCCAGTTCCGCGACTGGCTGCTGCATGCCGCCGCACCCCAGGACGCTATCAAATAAGTAGCTGCCAGCGCCCGCCAGCAAAGGGCTGGAGGCCGATTTTTCTTAAATTTTGGGGGCTTGCGGTGCCGCCAGCATTTCCTGCAGCAGCCAGGTGCCGGCGCGGCCCAGCGGCCGCTGGCGCGACCAGACCGCGTCCACCGGCACACGCTGCGGCCAGCCGCGCGCGTCCAGTTCGGTGAGTTTGCCGACGGCAAACCGGGTCACCATCCAGCGCGGAATCGCGGCCCAGCCGAAGCCCAGCACGGCCATCTCCATCAGCATCAGGTAGCTGGGGGCCGACCAGGACCTGCGGGCCGCCGGCATGACCTGATCGGCACGGCCCAGGTAGGTGTCCAGCCGCAACTCCCGGTGCTGCGCCAACACCTCGGGCGTGATGTCCTTCATGCCGGCCAGCCCATGGTCGATCGCCACAAACAGCGTGATCTCGGATTGTTCGGCAATCGTGGCCGAGCCGATGTCAGGCGGGTAGGCGCCCTGGGCGCCCACCACACCGATATGGGCGCGTCCAGTTTGCACCAGCGACACCAGGTCGCCATGCTCCGCAATCAGGCACTCGAATTCCAGGTCCGGGAAACGCTGCTCAAAGGCCTTGAGGATGTCTTCAAACCGGTCCGACTGGTAGGTGTCGGACCAGACCACGCTGAGCCTGGCCTCCAGGCCGCCGCCCAGCTGACTGGCCGACAGATCAAGCCGGTCGCTGGCGGCCAGGATGTCCTGCACCCTGGCCAGCATCACCCGGCCGTGCTCGGTCAGCGCCGGCTTGCGGCTGCTGCGGTCAAACAGGGCGAGCCCCAAATCGATTTCAAGGTTGGCAATCGCCGTGCTCACGGTGGACTGGCTTTTGCCGAGCTTGCGGGCAGCCGCCGAAAACGAGCCCAGGGTGGCGGCCTCGGCAAAGGCCGTGAGCGCTTCGGGAGAGTGGCGCATGGGTTTTTAAGGTTGTTCTATCGTTTTTAACGATGGTTAAAAACTTTAATGTATTGGAAATAGCGATAAAAATACAGCCATGAACGCCACTCTGCAAAAGTCTGTCAAGGAACGTTTTCTCCACGCACTCGGTTTCGAGGTGCTGGCGATTGCCATTTGCGCGCCGCTGGGCGCCTGGCTGCTCGGTTATTCGCTGGCGCACATGGGCCTGCTGACCCTGATGATTTCATTGATCGCGATGGCCTGGAACATGGTCTTCAACGCCGTGTTCGACCGTGCCCAGCAACGGTTCGGCTTCCGGCGCAGCCTGGCTGTGCGGGCGCTGCATTCGGTGTTGTTCGAAGTCGGCCTGATCCTGGCCGTGGTGCCGCTGGCCGCGTGGTGGCTGGACATTGGCCTGTGGGAAGCCTTTGTGCTGGACATCGGCATCGTGCTGTTTTTCCTGCCCTACACCTTCGCCTTCAACTGGAGCTACGACCACCTGCGGGCCATCATCGTGGCGCGGCAGCAGCGCAAAAAAACCTTGTCGGCGGCCTGAGCCTCAGCGGTTCTGGCTGCGGTCCAGCCGCAGTTCGCTCGAATGCGCCAGTTCAAAGCGCCCCGACACGGCCGAATGGTCCCAGCGCTCGACCCAGCACGTGGCCTGTCCTGAGGAATACCGCAGCAGGTTGACCGAGTTGGGCGCCTCGCGCCGCACCCGCGAGGACAGCGCGGTGCCGGCCTGCACACACCACATGCGGCGCGCCAGTCCCGGCACCAGCGAAGACAGCTCGCAGACATAAGGCAGGTGGATGTGGCCGCCCATCACCATGTCAGCCCCGGCCGCAGCCCAGGCTCGCACCGCCGGCTCCCAGCCGCGCAGGCGGTCGTGTTCATCTTCGGCGCGCAGCACCATGACGGGCTGGTGCACCACCACCACCCGCAACTGCCCGGGCCCGGCGTTGCGCAGCGCCGCAGCCACACGCGCGACCTGCGCGGCGGAAACCTCGCCGTTTTTGTGCCGCCAGCGCCGCGTGGTTTTCACGCCGATCACGCAGGCGGCAGGTGTTTGCAGGCTCGGCTCCAGCTGCGGCCCAAAAGCACGCAGGTAGGACCGGTAAGGGCTGAACATACGCTGCCAGAGATTGAGCAGCGGAATGTCGTGGTTGCCAGGCAGCGCCAGCATGGCAGGAATGGCAAGGCGGTCGCAGAAAGCCCGCGCATCGCTGAACTGTTGCGGGCGTGCGCGCTGCGTGATGTCGCCCGACAGCACCAGCAGGTCGGGCCGCTGGACATGCGCGAGCTGCACCAGCGCCTCGGCCACCTCCGGCCGCACCGTGCCGAAATGCGGGTCGGAAATTTGCAGCAGAAGACTCACTGAACCTCCACCCGGTCCGCCGGCGCGGGCACCAGCAGCAACAGAGGCTGGGGCGCCACCTCGAACACCAGCGGCGTGGGCATCCATGCGATCTCGCCATCGGTGGCCACCTTGATGCGTTTGAGCCCGCGCGGCGTCACGGTCAGGCGCCGGAAGGAAAAGCTGTCGATGTTGTCGGCCTCGCCCAGCTGGCCCAGCAAGCCGCGCATCAGCAGGCCGAACAAAGCCAGCGTGCCGATGGGCCGCACCACGATGGCGGCCAGTTGCCCGCGCTCCATGGCGTCGGTCTCGTGTTCATCAATCCCGACCCGTTCGAGCTGCAGGTGGTTGTTGCCGACAAACAGCGTGGGCGTGCGCAGGGCGACGGCCTTGCCTGCCGATTCGATCTGCAGATGCAGTTGCCTGCGGCTTTGCAGCAAGGTGGCGATGCCTGACAGAAACGCCACAAAACGGCTGCGCCCGAGCTGCTGCTTCCAGGCCTCGCGGTCTTCCAGCAGTTGCGGATACAGGCCCAGGCTGGCATTGACGAGGAACAGCCGGCCGTTGACCTGCCCCACCTGAACCGGT
>CBFGNA010000382.1:0-3146 GCA_965650045.1 uncultured Polaromonas sp. | reverse complement strand
CTCGGGACCCTCCAAGACGATGAGCATTACATCACCAGTTCACGATCCCACGCTCCCACGCTCCCACGTGTCATCCGAGGGTGATGATCGACGAGGTGGCGCCCCGCTCGATCCCTTCCATGATCCAGTCGTTCACCTTCTGCATGACCTTGTCGAAATTCTCCTGTGCGACGAGCAGGCGCTGATAGCTCGCCCGCCCCTGGATCTGGCCGAGCAGCGTGTCGAGCTGCTGCTTGATGGCCTCGTTGATCGGCTTGCGGTTGTGGCCCGCCCCCACGCACCACAGGCTGGAAATGCCGTCGAGCACCTGTTTGCCGTCGTGGGTGGTGAAAAACATGCCGTCGGCCGCCACAAACACCCGCGGCTCCTTTTTGAAGCTGCGGTTCGGGGTGAACGGCAACCACTGGTGGTCCATGTTGAAGTCGGGGTAGGCCATCAAAATTCTCCTGCGAGGCAAGGGCGTGTGTGCCGGGGCTTGAAACTGCATTCTGGCACCGGCTGACCGGTCTGGAGCAAAGCCGCACCGCTCCTGCGACAATTCTTCCATGAGCCCTACTTATATCCTTAACCTGTCCTGCCCGGATCGCCCGGGCATTGTCCATGCGGTGTCCGGCTTTTTGTTCGAGCGCGGCGGCAACATCCTCGAAGCGGCGCAGTTCAGCGACGACAAGCGCGACGACCCGGCGGCCGACGCCACCGGCCTGTTTTTCATGCGCGTCAGCTTTGGTTGCGACAAGCTCTCCTTTGAAGACCTGAAAGAACAACTGGCCGCGCTGGGCACGCAGTTCGGCATGCGCTGGAGCCTGCACCAGGCCACGCAACCCATGCGCACGGTGCTGATGGTCAGCAAGGAAGGCCACTGCCTGAACGATTTGCTGTTCCGCTGGAAGTCCGGCCTGCTGCCGCTGGACATCCGCGCCATCGTCTCCAACCACCGCGATTTTTACCAGCTGGCCGCCAGCTACAACGTGCCTTTCCACCACATCCCGGTGACGGCGGCGACCAAGGCCGAGGCCGAAAAACGCCAGTACGACATCATCGAGGCCGAACGCGCCGAACTCGTGGTGCTGGCGCGTTACATGCAGATCCTCAGCGACGACCTGTGCCGCAAGCTGGCGGGCCGCGCCATCAACATCCACCACTCGTTTTTGCCCAGCTTCAAGGGCGCCAAGCCTTATTACCAGGCGCATGCGCGCGGCGTCAAGCTGATCGGCGCAACCGCCCACTACGTCACCGCCGACCTGGACGAAGGCCCGATCATCGAGCAGGACGTGGCCCGGGCCGACCACAGCAAAACCGTGGAAGCCCTGACCGCCATGGGCCGCGACACCGAAAGCCAGGTGCTGGCGCGCGCGGTGCTCTGGCACAGCGAGCACCGGGTGCTGTTGAACGGCCACAAGACCGTCATCTTCAAGTGACCACCTCTCCGTTCAGGCTGAGCTTGGCCTGTCCTGAGCTCGACGAAGGGTCGAAGCCGGCACAGTACCCTTCGACAGGCTCAGGGCGAACGGAGTAAGCCGTGAGTGCTGCCCGCATCCCACCCATCCAGTGCCTGCTGACCTTTGAAACGCTGGCGCGGCTGCGCAGCGTCACGCAGGCCGCGGAGGAACTCAATGTCACGCCCAGCGCGGTCAGCCACCGGGTCAAGCAGCTGGAACAGATCATCGGCACCAAGCTGTTCGGCCGCGCCGATTTTTCGCTGACCACCGAGGGCAGCGAATACCTGGCGCATGTACGCGAAGGCATTGCCATCCTGCAGAAATTCCCGGGCACGGCCGGCCAGAGCGGTGCGCCGGGCAAACGCAAGCTGCGGCTGGCCGTGACGCCGACCTTTGCACGCTCCATCCTGATCCCGCGCCTGCGCCAGTTCACCGAGGCCTACCCCGAAATCGACCTGACGCTGCAGGTGTCGATTCCGCTGCTCGATGTGGTCGCCGAAGACGCCGACCTGGTGGTGCGTTTCGGCACCGGCCGGTATGCCGATGTCGAACATGTCCGCCTGATGCAGGACGAGGTCACGCCGCTGGCGTCCCCCGCCTATGTGCGCGAACACGGCCCCTTCGACGCCGCCGAAGACCTCGACGGCGAGGCCCTGCTGCGCTCACCGCTGGACCCCTGGCGCACCTGGTTTGCCGCCCATGCGCTGGACTGGCCGGAGCCGGTGGACGGCTCGCAGTTCAACGACATCGGGCTGATGTGCGACGCGGCGGCCGCCGGCATGGGCGTGGCGCTGGTCAGGCTCAAGCTGGGCGCGCCCTGGCTGGACAACGGCGCCCTGGTGCGCCTGGGCAACGGCAGCGTTTTCGGGCGCAACGTGCCCAGCCCGCACGCCCACTACCTGTGCTGGCGCACCGGCATGATGGACCGCTGGGAATGCGCGGCCTTTGCGGACTGGCTGAAAAAGTCGGTCAGCTGAGCCGCCCCCCGGGAATACAAGCCTTTCAGGCCTCCATCCCTTATGGAGCAAGGGTGAGCAGCTATCAGGATGATAGCAATTCATTTTTCACGGACAAGCTTCATTTTCTTCACGACAGCCACGGGCGCTTTGCCTTACAGTGCCTGAACCATGAATGCAGCCCTGAACCCCGACCACCAGCAACAGCTCGAACGTGCGGCACGCCAGGCCGAAGTGGTGAAGGCCCTGCAGGCCGTGTTGCCCGTCCACGCCCTGCTCTGGAACAACGAAGACACCACGCCATATGAATGCGACGGCCTGACCGCCTACCGCCAGCGGCCGCTGGTCGTGGCGCTGCCGGAAACCTATGACCAGGTGCAAGCCGTGCTGCGCACCTGCCACGCGCTGGCCGTGCCGGTGGTGGCCCGCGGCGCCGGCACCGGCCTGTCCGGCGGCGCCATGCCGCACAAACTGGGCGTGACGCTGTCGCTGGCGAAGTTCAACAAGATACTCAAAATGGATGCGGTCAGCCGCACGGCCGTGGTCCAGGGCGGCGTGCGCAACCTGGCGATCAGCGAAGCCGCTGCGCCGCTGGGCCTGTATTACGCACCCGATCCGTCGAGCCAGATCGCCTGCACCATCGGCGGCTACGTCGCCGAAAACTCGGGCGGCGTGCATTGCCTGAAATACGGCCTGACGCTGCACAACGTGCTCAAGATGCGCGGCTTCACGGACGAAGGCGAAGAAGTCG
>CBFGNA010000381.1:0-3146 GCA_965650045.1 uncultured Polaromonas sp. | reverse complement strand
ATCTTGTAGATGCCGTCGCTGGTGACCGCCTCGCGGCGCAGGCCGCGGCGGAGGATGTCGAGGATCTCGCGGGTGCGGCCCAGCGGCTTGTCGTAGGGGAGCCCGTGGAAGCCCTCGATCACCTGGGGGCCGGACGCGCCGAGGCGGATGACCGCACGGCCGCCGGCATCGATTTGCAGGTGCGCAGCATCGCGCACGGTGTGATCACTCTGGAGCAGTCGGTCAAGGAATATGGCGCTGAGCGGCGCCGGGTCCGCGTGGTGAAGTACCGCGGCATGGCTTTTCGCGGCGGCATGCACGACTACGACATCCAGTACGGCGGACTGTGTGTTTATCCCCGGCTGGTCGCGGCGGAATCGCGTGTCATGGAAAAACGCGAGCAGCTCAAAAGCGGCCTGGCCGCGCTCGACGCCCTGCTGGGTGGTGGACTGGAAGAGGGTGCCAGCACGCTGATTGCCGGCCCGCCCGGCACCGGCAAGACCTCCCTGGCATCACAGTTTGTGGCCGCAGCAGCAAAACGCGGCCAGCGCAGTGCCATGTTTCTTTTCGAGGAAGCCGCCAACAACCTGCTCAATCGCGCTGACGGTCTGGGCATGGGCGTGCGGGACTCCTATGACAAAGGTTTGCTGACCATCCAGCAAATCGATCCGGCCGAGCTGTCGCCGGGAGAGTTTGCGACGGCCGTGTGCAAGGCTGCGGACAATGGCGCTAAGGTGGTGGTGATCGACAGCATCAACGGCTACCTCAATGCGATGCCCGACGAACGCTTTCTGACCACCCACCTGCACGAGTTGCTGACTTACCTGGGGCAGCGCGGGGTGGTCACCATTTTGGTCGGCGTCCAGCAGGGCATGCTGGGCGGACAGATGTCCACCACCGTGGATGCGAGTTACCTGGCCGACAACGTGCTGATGCTGCGCTATTTCGAACATGACGGCGAGGTCAAGCAGGCCGTTTCCGTGTTCAAGAAGCGCGGCAGCCTTCATGAGCGGACCATCCGCCAGTTTTCCATGTCGGCCGACGGCATCCATGTTGGCGAGGTCTTGCGCGGCTTCCGCGGCATTTTGACCGGCGTGCCCGTTTACCTGGGAAATGGAGGCAATGGGGGCGAGGCGGCGGGCAGTGAACCCGGAGTCCGGTAGTGGAGCGGCGCATTGTCATCTGTACGCCCACGGGGCAGGATGCAGCCCTGACTTCCCGGGTTTTCCGCTCGGTGAACATTGGCAGCATGGTGTGCCGGGACACTGGCGAGTTGCTGGAGCAGTTGCCGCGCGGCGCGGGCGCCCTGTTGCTGGCGGAAGAAGTGATCAGCGGGTCGGCGATGCGGCCGCTGGTCGAGTATGTGGCTGGCCAGCCGACATGGTCAGACCTGCCGATTCTTCTCCTGACGCGCAGCGGTGCGGATTCGGTGGATGTGCGGCGTGCCGTGGAACGCCTGGGCAATGTGACCCTGATGGAGCGGCCGGTGCGCACCATCGCGCTTATTTCTGCGGCGCGTTCGGCGATCCGGGCGCGCGAACGCCAGTATCAGGTCCGGGATGCCGACCAGCGCAAGGACGAGTTCCTGGCCACGCTGGCGCACGAGCTGCGCAATCCCCTGGCCCCGATTCGCACCTCCATGGGGATTCTCAAACACCTGCATCCTGAGTCGGATTCCGTCACGCGCCTGCGCAATGTGGTGGACCGGCAGGTGACGCACCTGACCCGGCTTGTGGACGACCTGCTGGATGTGGCCCGTATCACCAGCGGCAAGGTGGTGCTCAAAAAAGATCTCATCACGCTTCGTTCGGTGGTCAACCATGCGGTGGAAATATCCAGCTCTTCCATGGAGGCCAAAAAGCACACGCTTGAGGTGAAGGAGCCGGAAACCGACTACCTGCTCGATGCGGACCACGCCCGGCTGGTTCAAAGTGTTGCCAACTTGCTGGTCAATGCTGCCAAATTCACGCCGCCGGGGGGGCGTATCGTGCTGGCCGCAGAGGTCGAGGGCGATACAGTGACTTTCCGGGTGCGTGACAACGGCATTGGACTGGAGCCCTTGTCCCTGACGCGAATTTTTGACCTCTTCGCACAAACCCCGGTTCCCGGCGAGGCGCCGACGGGTCTGGGCATCGGTCTGAGCCTGGCCCGCCAGTTTGCGGAAATGCACGGGGGCAAGTTACACGCCACCAGCGATGGCCTGGGCCGGGGCAGCGAATTTGTCCTGACCCTGCCGGTGGTGCTTGAGCAAAAGCCTGCGCCCTTGCGCGACGAACTGGCGGACGCGGGCCCGGCCGCCTCAGGCCGCCTCCGGAAAATCCTGGTGGTGGACGACAACGTGGATGCCGCGGATACGCTGGAAGCCCTGCTCGGGATGGACGGCTTTGCCGTGACCACCGCGTATGACGGCGTGGCCGCGGTGGCGCAGGCCAGGGCATCGGCTCCCGACATTGTGGTCATGGACATCGGCATGCCGGGCATGGACGGCTATGACGCGGCAAGGCAGATCCGCAAGCAGCCGGGCGGCGACAAGATCATGCTGATTGCACTCACCGGCTGGGGGCAGTCCAACGACAGGAAGCGCGCCACCGAAGCCGGGTTTGACCATCATCTGGTCAAACCCGTGGACTATGAGTTGCTGATGAAATGCCTGGATGCGCCCGGCGCCGAACGCATGGCACAGCAGGCCTGAGAACGCCGGTCCGCGCGCCAGGCGTGCCGGCTCGCCGCGCTGGACGGCTCAGAGGTCCTGCACGCCTTACAGGCCGGCTGCTGCCCGCAGGGCAGCAGCTTTATCGGTCTTCTCCCAGGTGAACTCCGGCTCGTCGCGGCCGAAGTGGCCGTAGGCGGCGGTTTTTTCGTAGATCGGGCGCAGCAGGTCCAGCATCTGGATGATGCCCTTGGGGCGCAGGTCGAAGTGTTCCTGTACCAGTGCCGAGAGCTTGTCGTCCGAGATCACGCCCGTGCCTTCGGTATACACCGTCACGTTCATGGGTTTGGCCACACCAATCGCATACGCGACCTGGATCTGGCACTGCTTGGCCAGGCCGGCCGCCACGATGTTCTTGGCCACGTAACGTGCGGCATAAGCGGCCGAGCGGTCAACCTTTGAAGGGTCCTTGCCGCTGAAGGCGCCACCGCCGTGCGGGCAGGCGCCGCCATAGGTG
>CBFGNA010000380.1:0-3156 GCA_965650045.1 uncultured Polaromonas sp. | reverse complement strand
GTTCATCGTGTAAAAGTGGATACCGGGCACCCCTGCGGTTTTCAGCTGGTCACACAAGCCGGTGATCACATCCAGGCCAAAACTCTTGATCGAGGCCGTGTCGTCGCCAAAGCCCTGCAGGCGCAGGCGGATCCAGCGCGGGATCTCGGCGCCACAAGCGTCGGAAAACCGCATGAGCTGCGTCGAACTGGTGATCGGCATGATGCCGGGCACGATGGGCACGTCCAGCCCCATCTTCCTGGCGTCATCCACAAAACGGAAATAAGCGTCGGCGTTGAAAAAATACTGCGTGATGGCCGAGTTGGCACCCGCCCTGACCTTGGTCGCAAAAGCCTGCAGGTCGGCGTCGGCCGATCTGGCCTGGGGGTGAATCTCGGGGTAGGCGGCCACCTCGATGTGGAAGGCATCACCGGTGAACTCGCGGATGAACGCCACCAGATCGCTGGCGTAATGGAACTCGCCACCCATGCCATAACCGCTGGGCAAATCACCGCGCAACGCCACCAGGCGCTTCACGCCCATGGCCTGCAGCGAGGCCAGCTGCTGGCGCACCGTGGCCTTGGTCGCACCCACGCAGGAGAAGTGGCTGGCCGCCGCAACGCCTTCCTTGAGGATCTCGCCCACGGTATTGAAAGTGCCGTCCTGGGTGGAGCCGCCGGCGCCAAAGGTCACCGAGCAGAACTCGGGCCGGTGCGCATACAGGGCCTGGCGCGCCAGCCGCAGCTTGTCGGCGCCTTCGGGTGTCTTGGGTGGAAAAAATTCAAAGCTGATCGGCAGTTTCATTGCAAACGTCTCACTTTTATTTTTCGACGGATTATTCGTCGTCGGCTTTGTCACGGCGTTTGCCGCGCGCCGGGCCATGCTGTCCGGCATGGGCTTCTTCAGAATCCTCATGCGCCGCATGCAGGGCGCGCAGCTCGCTGCGTGGTGTGCGTTTGGCGGCCTTGCGCGGCGGCGCGGCCGGCAGCGGCTGGTCTTCGCCCGCGTTGTTGTGCCCTTTGACGGCATGGATGAAAAATTCCCGGTTGCCGTCGCCGCCTTCAATCGGCGAGGCCAGCCAGGCTTTCACGTCCATGCCCAGCGCGGTGCAGGCGTCGCGCAGGCGCTGCTCGACGAACGCAAAGTGTTCGGCATCGCGCACAATGCCGCCCTTGCCGATCTGGCCGGGCTGCAGTTCGAACTGCGGCTTGACCAGCATCAGCGCATCGCCGCCGGGCTTGAGCAGGCGCACCACCGCCGGCAGCACCAGCGTCAGCGAAATAAAGGACAGGTCCCCGGTCAGGAAGTCGAAATTCGCTGCTATGGGCTCCGCCGTTTCTTCATCGAAACTTTCATCATCCAATTCGGTCTCAGCCCCCGCCGGATGGCCGTGAACAGCTACCAAATCCATAGCAGTCATGGCACGCGCATTGACACCCTCGATACACACCACACGCGGGTCCGCGCGCAGGCTGGGGTGCAGCTGGCCGTGGCCCACGTCCACCCCCACCACCTGCACGGCGCCCTGCTGCAACAGGCAGTCGGTGAAACCGCCGGTGGACTGGCCGATGTCCAGGCACCGCAGCCCGGCAACTTTCAAGCCGGTGGTCGTGAGCGCGCCTTCGAGCTTGAGCCCGCCACGCGAGATGTATTTCGCCTCGGTGGTGTCGGGAATCTCGACCTCGGCACCGGCCGGAATCTCGTCACCGTTTTTGGCGACTTTTTTCCAGGGCGCACTTTCCTCGGCGCGCCAGCGCACACCCGAAGCAATCAGGCGCTGGGCCTGGGAGCGGGTGGCGGCCAGGCCGCCGTCAACAAGGAACAAATCAGCGCGCATGAGGTATTTTTCCTGGGAATTTCCGGCGAGCACCGTTCATCAAAAGCACAAACCGTTCGCCCTGAGCTTGTCGAAGGGCTTCGACAGGCTCAGCCCGAACGGTGAAATGCCAGAAGGCGAACGCGCATGCGGTTCGCCGGGTCCATTAATACCTGTAGGTATTTGCCTTGTACGGACCAGCTTTCGACACACCAATGTAGGCAGCCTGCTCATCGCTGAGTTCGGTCAGCATCGCGCCAACCTTCTTCAGGTGCAGGCGCGCGACTTTTTCGTCCAGGTGTTTCGGCAGCACGTAAACCTTGCCCACTTCGTAGTCGGCCTGTTTGGTGAACAGCTCGATCTGCGCAATCGTCTGGTTGGCAAAACTGGAAGACATCACGAAGCTCGGGTGGCCGGTGCCGCAGCCGAGGTTGACCAGGCGACCCTTGGCCAGCAGGATGATGCGTTTGCCGTCCGGGAAAATCACGTGATCGACCTGCGGCTTGATCTCTTCCCAGGTGCATTTTTCGAGAGCAGCAACATCGATCTCGTTGTCGAAGTGGCCGATGTTGCAGACGATGGCCTGATCTTTCATCTTGGCCATGTGCTCGTAGGTGATCACGTTCTTGTTGCCGGTGGCGGACACAAAAATGTCAGCCTTGTCGGCGGCGTATTCCATGGTCACAACCTTGTAGCCTTCCATCGCGGCCTGCAGGGCGTTGATCGGATCGATCTCGGTGACCCAGACTTGGGCCGACAGCGCGCGCAGCGCCTGGGCCGAACCCTTGCCCACATCGCCGTAACCGGCCACGCAGGCCACCTTGCCGGCCACCATCACGTCGGTGGCGCGCTTGATCGCATCAACCAGCGATTCGCGGCAGCCGTAGAGGTTGTCGAACTTGGACTTGGTGACCGAGTCGTTCACGTTGATGGCGCGCAGCGCCAGCGTGCCTTTGGCCGACATCTCGTTCAGACGCAACACGCCGGTGGTGGTTTCTTCCGTCACGCCGATGATGTTTTTCAGGCGGCGGCTGTACCAGGTCGGGTCCTGCGCCAGCTTGGCCTTGATCGAGTTGAACAGGCAGATTTCTTCTTCGCTGCCTGGCTTGGAAATCAGGCTGGCGTCTTTTTCAGCCTTGCTGCCCAGGTGCATCAGCAGCGTGGCATCGCCGCCATCGTCCAGGATCATGTTCGGGCCTTCTTCGGGCGTGCCCTTGGCGCCGGTGAATTCAAAAATGCGGTGGGTGTAGTCCCAGTAGTCGGCCAGGGTCTCGCCCTTGATGGCGAACACCGGCGTGCCGGCGGCGGCAATCGCGGCGGCAGCGTGGTCTTGCGTCGAGAAGATGTTGCACGATGCCCAG
>CBFGNA010000379.1:0-3168 GCA_965650045.1 uncultured Polaromonas sp. | reverse complement strand
CGACACCGGACTTCGTGGCGGCTTACCACGCCGCCTCTGCGCCGGCCACCGCCGACGCTTCCGCCTGAACCGGCGCCTCACCGGTTCCCGCGCCTGCTGCTGATGCTGTCCGCGCATTCTTCACCGGCCATGACCGAAGCGGTCGCCCTGCGTGAGCAATACCGCGCCGGCAAGACCGCGCTGCTGGCCTCGCTGGCCGGCAGCGGCTCATCCACCCGCGGCATCCACAGCCTTCTGCGCCGGCTGGCCCGCCACACCGATGCGACCCTGCGCCAGCTCTGGCAAGCGGCGGATTTTCCGGTCGGCTGCGCACTGGTGGCCGTCGGCGGTTTCGGCCGCGGCGAGCTGTTTCCCAATTCGGATGTGGATGTGCTGCTGCTGCTGCGCGACGACTCGCAGGTGGAGGGCAATCCGGCGCTCAAAAGCAAGATTGAAAACTTCATAGGCGCCTGCTGGGACAGCGGGCTGGAGATCGGCTCCAGCGTGCGCACGGTGAAGGACTGCGCCGAGGAGGCCGCCCGGGACGTCACGGTGCAAACCTCGATGCTGGAAGCGCGGTTGATCGCCGGCTCCACCAAGATTTTTTCGGCGCTGACCACCGAGCTGGATCGAGTGATGGACCCGCAGGCCTTTTATGTGGCCAAGACCCTGGAGCTGCGCCAGCGCCACAACAAGTTCGAAAACACCCCGTATGCGCTGGAGCCCAACTGCAAGGAGTCGCCGGGCGGCCTGCGCGATCTGCAGGTGGTGCTGTGGGTGGCCAATGCGGCGGGGCTGGGCAAAACCTGGGATGAACTGGCGCGCAACGGCCTGGCCACGGCCTTCGAGGTGCGCCAGATCAAGGCCAATGAGGCCTTGCTGAGCCTGATCCGCGCGCGCCTGCACCTGATTTCGGGCCGGCGCGAAGACCGTCTCGTGTTTGACCTGCAGACGGCGGTGGCTGAGTCCTTCGGCTATTCAGCGCAATCTGACGATGGGACCAAGCTTCCGCGCCGCGCCAGCGAGGCGCTGATGAAGCGTTATTACTGGGCGGCCAAGGCGGTGACCCAGCTGAACCAGATCCTGCTGCTGAACATCGGGGAGCGCATCCATCCGCACACGGCGCCGATGCGGATCATCAATGAGCGTTTCTTCGACCGGGGCGGCATGATCGAAGTGGCCAGCGATGACCTCTACGAGCGCGAGCCGCACGCCATCCTCGAAACCTTTTTGCTGTTCCAGACCACGCCGGGCATCCGCGGCCTGTCGGCCCGCACCCTGCGCGCCCTCTACAACACCCGCGGCATCATGAATGCGGGCTTTCGCAGCGACCCCGTCAACCGCAACACCTTCCGCCAGATCCTGCAGCAACCGTCTGGCATCACGCACGCCATGCGGCTGATGAACCAGACCTCGGTGCTGGGCCGTTACCTGTGGGTGTTCCGCAAGATCGTCGGGCAGATGCAGCACGACCTGTTCCACGTCTACACCGTGGACCAGCACATCCTGATGGTGCTGCGCAATGTGCGGCGCTTTTTCATGGCCGAACATGCGCATGAATACCCGTCCTGCTCGCAGCTGGCGGCCGGCTGGGACAAGCCCTGGATTCTCTACATCGCCGCGCTGTTCCACGACATCGCCAAGGGCCGCGGCGGCGACCATTCCGAGCTCGGCTGCCTGGACGTGCGGGTGTTCTGCCGCCAGCACGGCATTGCCGCCGAGGACGCCCGCTTGATCGAATTCCTGGTCGGTGAACACCTGACCATGAGCCGCATCGCCCAAAAAGAAGATCTCAGCGACCCCGAAGTCATCAACGCGTTTGCAAAACGCGTGGGCAACGAGCGTTATCTGACGGCCTTGTACCTGCTCACCGTGGCCGACATCCGCGGCACTAGTCCCAAGGTCTGGAACGCCTGGAAAGGCAAACTACTGGAAGACCTGTACCGCTACACCCTGCGCGTGCTGGGCGGACGCGCACCGGATGCCGACGCCGAAGTCGAGTCCCGAAAACGCGAGGCGCTGACCATGCTGGCCCTGCACGCCGAGCCGTTTGAGGCGCACAAAGCGCTGTGGGACACGCTGGATGTCAGTTATTTCATGCGCCACGAGGCCAGCGACATCGCCTGGCACGCGCGCCACCTGTCGCGGCATGTGGGCACGGCCCGATGTGTGGTGCGGGCGCGCCGCTCGGCCGCCGGCGAAGGCATGCAGGTGCTGGTCTACACGCCCGACACGCCCGACCTGTTTGCCCGCATCTGCGGTTATTTCGAGGAGGCCGGCTTCAGCATCCTCGACGCCAAGGTCCACACCGCCAAGCCGTACAAGGGCTCGCCCGGTTACGCCCTGGACACCTTCCAGGTCGTCAGCCCGACCCTGGCCGACCATTACCGCGAGCTGGTGGCCATGGTCGAAGCCGACCTCGACCGCACGATTGAAGAAAACAACCCGCTGCCGCCGCCCGGCAAGGGCCGGGTATCACGCCGGGTCAAAAGCTTTCCGATTGCGCCGCGGGTCGATCTGCGCCCCGACGAAAAAGGCCAACGCTGGCTGCTCAGTGTTTCCGCCAGTGACCGGGTCGGGCTGCTGTATTCGATTGCCCGGGTTCTCGCCCACCACCGCATCAATCTGCAGCTTGCCAAGGTCACCACCCTGGGCGAACGGGTCGAAGACACCTTTCTGATCGACGGACCCGAGTTGCAGCAAAACAAGGCCCAGATCGCCATCGAGACCGAGATCCTGGAAGCATTGGCCGCCTGAATTGGTGAATTCTTAAAGCCTGATAACTTATAAAAATCAATAAGTTATATTGATTTTCTCATGTTAAACATGAGATCATTTACGGCAGACCCAGTCAATCGTCTTCTGAAGCATCCAGCCCGGGAAACAGCACCTCGGTGAAACCAAACTGCGTGAAGTCGCGGATGCGCATCGGGTAAAGCTTGCCGATCAGGTGGTCACACTCATGCTGCACCACCCGCGCATGAAAGCCGTCCACCGTGCGGTCAATCGGGTCGCCATACGGGTCGAAGCCGGTGTAGCGGATGCGTGAATAACGCGGCACCAGCCCGCGCAGGCCGGGCACCGAGAGGCAGCCTTCCCAGCCATTTTCTTCTTCGTCCGAGAGCGGCGTGATAACCGGGTTGAGCAGCACGGTGCGCGGCACCAGCGGCGCGTCCGGGTAGCGCGGGT
>CBFGNA010000378.1:0-3204 GCA_965650045.1 uncultured Polaromonas sp. | reverse complement strand
GTTGGCGCCGGCGCTTTGCGGGCCGACGCGAAAGCGCTCGCCGTCGAACTTGAGCAGCGAGCCGCCACCGGCCGCCACGGTGTGGATGCTCATCATGGGCGCACGCATGCGCACACCGGCCACCTGGGTCTCGAATTCGCGTTCGAACTCGCCGGCGTAATGCGACACGTCGGTGGAGGTGCCGCCCATGTCGAAACCGATGACCTTGTCGATGCCGGCAATCGCGGCGGTGCGCGCCATGCCGACAATGCCGCCGGCCGGACCGCTGAGGATGGCGTCCTTGCCCTGGAACACATGGGCATCGGTCAGGCCGCCGGACGATTGCATGAAAAACAGCTTGACACCCGGCATTTCACCGGCGACCTGCTCCACGTAGCGGCGCAGAATGGGCGACAGGTAGGCATCGACCACCGTGGTGTCGCCGCGGCTGACAAACTTCATCATCGGGCTGGTTTCATGCGAAGTGCTGATCTGTGTGAAACCCACCTCCTGCGCAATCCGCTTGGCCGCCTTTTCGTGGTCGGTGTAGCGGTAGCCGTGCATAAAAACAATCGAAACACTGCGCAGCCCTTGCTGGTATTGCGCAAGCAGCTCCTTTTTTAATAGCGCTTCATCCAGGGCCTGCAACACATCGCCCTGCGCACCGACCCGTTCCTGGGCCTCCACCACCGCGCTGTACAACAACTCGGGCAGCACGATGTGGCGGTCGAACAGGCGCGGCCGGTTCTGGTAGGCGATGCGCAAGGCATCGCGAAAGCCCCGCGTGGTCACCAGCAGGGTGGGCTCGCCCTTGCGTTCGAGCAAGGCGTTGGTCGCCACTGTGGTGCCCATCTTCACGCAGTCCACCACATCGGAGCGGATGGCTTCCCCGGCTTTCAGTCCCAGCAGATGGCGGATGCCGGCCACTGCGGCGTCCCGGTACTGCTCGGGATTTTCGGACAGCAGCTTGTGGGTCACCAGCGAGCCGTCGGGCTTTTTGGCCACGATGTCGGTAAAGGTGCCGCCACGGTCTATCCAGAATTGCCAGCGGCCGATGCCGGTGTTGGAGGGAGTGTCCTGATTCATGGGGCTAAGGTCTGTGGTCATGATGAAAACGGTTGGCCCCCGCCAGAGGCAGCGGGGACATGTCTGAACAATTTTTTACTGAAGGTAATAGGGGACAAAAATGGCGTTGGCTTCGTTACCGACTGATCGTACCCATTCTCGCGAAAAGCGCTCGCCCATGCGCTTGATTTCACTGTCGAGGTCCGCCGGGATGCGCTCGATCTTGATGCCATTGGCGCGCAGCTCGTCGGTGGCACTGACCGCCAGGGCCTCGCTGGCGGCCCAGCCCCGGGTTTCGGCATCGGCGGCCGCTTTCAGGACCTGGCTGCGGGCTTCGGCCGGAAGCGCATCAAATGCCTTGCTACTGACGAAGACCACGTTTTTTGGAAACCAGGCGTTGATTTCGTAGTAATACTTGATGGGCCCCCAGACCTTGTTTTCCACGCCGGTCAGGGCCGAGGTGATCATGTTGTCCATGCGCCCGTCCGCCAGCGCCTTGCCGACGTCCACCATCGCCACATCCACAGGCTTGGCACCCAGCATCTCGGCAATGCGCAGCGTTGTGGAGTTGTAGGTGCGCATCTGCGTGCCCTTGAAGTCGGCCAGGCCGCGAATCGGCTTGTTCGAATGCAGGCCCTGCGGCGGCCAGGGCACGGTGTAAAGCAGCTTCAGCCCGCGCTGCGCAAAATGCTTTTCGATGCCGGGACGCTGCAGCTTCCACAGGCGTTCGGCGTCGCGGTAGCTGCCGACCACAAACGGGATCGAATCGGCCCCGGCAATCGGAATGTCCTTGACCATGCTGGTCATGATGGTCTCACCAGCCTCGGCCTTGCCCTGTTGCACCGCCTGGCTGATGTCGTTGAGTTTGGCAATCGCATTGTTCGGGTGGACCTCGATCACCAGGCGCCCGCGCGTGGCCAGCTCCACATCGCGTGAAAACTGCAAAATATTCTGGGTATGAAAAGACTCGGCGCGGTAACCTGTCGCCAGCTTCCAGGTGGTCTGGGCCAGCAAGGCCGGGGCGTGGCCCAGCCAGACCGCGCACAGGGCGGCCATCCAAAACTTCTTCATGATGAAACTCCTGGGATGTGGCTAGGGGCAGAAAAGACTACATATGACGCGGGAGCCACAGCACCACGTCGGGAAAAAAGTAGGTGATCAGCACGGCCAGCACCATCAGGGTGAACAGCGGCAACGCAGTGCGTGCAATCCACGTGACCTCGCGCCGCGTCAGCCCCTGGATGACAAAGAGGTTGAAGCCCACGGGCGGCGTGATCTGCGCCATCTCGACCACCAGCACGATGAAGATCCCGAACCAGATCAGGTCGAACCCGGCCGCTTCCACCGTGGGCAGCAACACGGCAATCGTCAGCACCACCACCGAGATGCCATCAAGAAAGCACCCCAGCACGATGAAAAAGGCGATCAGCCCGAGCATCAGCATGAAGGGCGACAGGTGCAGGGCCCCGATGAACTCGGCCAGATGCCGCGGCAGGCCGATGAAGCCCATGGACAGGGTGAGGAAGGCCGCACCTGCCAGGATCAGGTCGATCATGCAGTAGATGCGGCAGGCGGCCACCAGCCCTTCGCGGAATTTCTCCCAGGTGAGCGAACGTTCAATGGCGGCCAGCGCCAGCGCGCCGGCCACGCCCAGTGCCGCAGCCTCCGTGGCCGTGGCGATGCCGCTGTAAATACCGCCCAGCACCACCACAATCAGTGAGACCACCGGGATCAGGTGCCGCGAGGCGTAAACCTTCTGGCCAAAGCTCATGACCGTGTCCGCCGCGGGAACCTTGTCCTTGTTCAGCAAGGCCCAGACCATGATGTAGCCCATGAACAAGGCCGCCAGCATGAGGCCGGGAATCACGCCGGCCAGGAACAGTTTGGCAATCGACACATTGGCTGCCACGCCATACACAATCATGATGATGGACGGCGGGATCAGCAGGCCCAGGGTGCCAGCACCGGCCAGCGTGCCGACCGAGATGTCGTCTGGATAGCCACGTTTTTTGAGTTCAGGCAGGGTGATCTTGCCGATGGTGGCGCAGGTGGCAGCGGACGATCCCGAAATCGCTGCAAAGATGGTGCAGCCGACGACGTTGACGTGCAGCAGGCGGCCCGGCAGGCGGTCCAGCCAGGGCGCCAGGCCCTTGAACATGC
>CBFGNA010000377.1:0-3207 GCA_965650045.1 uncultured Polaromonas sp. | reverse complement strand
CCAGAAAGCCGGCGTCGCTGGTGTGGTACCAGCCATCGCCCGTCAGCACCTCGGCCGTGGCCTCGGGGTTTTTGTAATAGCCCTTGAGCAGGCCGGCCGACTTGACCAGGATCTCGCCGTTGTCGGCCACCTTGATCTGCACGCCCTTGATCGGCACGCCGACGGTGTCGGCGCGTGCCTGGTTGTCGGGCTGCAGGCAAACGAACACCGCGGTCTCGGTCGAGCCGTAGAGCTGCTTGAGGTTGATGCCGATGGAGCGGTAAAAAGTGAACAGGTCCGGACCAATCGCCTCGCCCGCGGTGTAGGCCACACGCACGCGCGAAAAGCCGAGGTTGTTGCGCAGCGGGCCGTAGGCCATGACCTGGCCCAGCGCATACAGCAGCTTGTCGCCGGTGCCCACGGGCTGGCCGTCCATCAAGGCGGGGCCGACACGTTTGGCCACGTCCATGAAAAAACGGAACATGCGGCGCTTGAGTGCGCCCGCGTCTTCCATGCGGATCATCACGCTGGTCAGCAGGCCTTCAAACACGCGCGGCGGCGCGAAGTAGTAGGTCGGCCCGACCTCCTTGAGGTCGATGGTCACGGTGCTGGCGTTTTCCGGGCAATTCACGACGTAGCCACAGGCCAGCCACTGCGCGTAGCTGAAGATGTTCTGGCCGATCCACGCGGGCGGCAGGTAGGCCAGCACCTCCTCGCTGCTGGTCAGCTTGTCGAACTCGGCGCCGGCCTGGGCGCGATCCAGCAGCGTGTGGTGGGTGTGCACCACACCTTTGGGGTTGCCGGTGGTGCCGGAGGTGAAAAACATGGCCGCCACATCGTCGGGCCGCGCCTTGTCGATTTCAGTCTTGAAAAAATCCGGCTGTTCCTTGGCAAAAGCCTGCCCGCGGGCGATCAGCGCGTCGAGCGCGCCCAGGCCGGGCTCGCTGTAATTGCGAAGTCCGCGCGGGTCGTCAAAAATGATGTGGCTCAGCTGTGGGCACTGGCTGCGTATCTCCAGCAGCTTGTCCACCTGTTCCTGGTCTTCCACCATGGCAAAACGCACGTCGGCGTTGGTGATGGGAAAAACACATTCGGCGCCCACGGCGTCCTGGTACAGCGGCACGGCAATCGCGCCCAGCGACTGCACGGCCAGCATGGTGGCATACAGACGGGGCCGGTTCGCGCCTATGACCACCATGTGTTCGCCGCGCTGCAGCCCGGCTTGGTGCAGGCCGCAGGCAATGTGCTCCACCAGCGCGGCCATGCCGGCCCAGCTGTGCGCCTGCCAGATGCCGTATTCCTTCTCGCGCATGGCCGGCGCCTCCGGGCGCTCGGCCGCATGTTTGAGCAGCAGTCGGGGGAAAGTCGTCAACATTCGGTACCTGTCTCCAGCATGGCGTGGCTCCCGGCAAAGCGGAAACTCTGCGTATGGAGGCATCCTAGGCCGGGGTTTGACGCCATGTTGTCGTTTGGACGACAATTTAGGGGACACCCCTCCCCGGACTTTCCCGCATCCGGTTTTTTCTTGAGCCTGGGCCATGAGCACCGAACTTCCCCTGCACAAACGCCGCCGCGTGCCGGATGCCGCCGAGCTGGCCGGCATTCCGTGGCTGCGCCTGCTGCTGCCGGCCGAGCGCGAGCAGGCGGTGGCCGGGCTGATCGTCGGCGACGCCCTGCCCGGGGACTATGTCTGCCGCGTCGGCAAGCCGGTCACCTACTGGTTCGGCGTGGTCGAGGGACTGCTCAAGATGAGCGCCGACAGCGCGCAGGGCATGACCATGACTTTCACCGGCGTGCCGCCGGGCGGCTGGTTCGGCGAAGGCACGGCGCTCAAGCGCGAGCCCTACCGCTACAACATCCAGGCGCTGCGCAAAAGCGTGGTGGCCGGTTTGCCGGTGGACACCTTCCACTGGCTGCTGGACCATTCCATCGGCTTCAACCGCTTTGTCATGAACCAGCTCAACGAGCGGCTCGGGCAGTTCATTGCCGCGCGTGAGATTGACCGCATGAACAACCCCGACCTGCGCGTGGCGCGCAGCCTGGCGGCGCTGTTCAACCCGGTGTTGTACCCGGGCGTCGGCGAGATCCTGCGCATCACCCAGCAGGAAATGGCCTACCTGGTGGGGTTGTCGCGCCAGCGCGTGAACGAGGCGCTGGCCAGCCTGCAGGCGCAGGGCACGATACGCATCGAATATGGCGGGCTGCGCGTGCTCGACCTGGCGGCGCTGCGTTCCAGTGCTTTTGTGTATAAAAATGGCCTCCAGCCCCCGTCTGGCTTGCGTAAGCCGCTATAAAATCGATAGTAAATTCATGTCAGACCAAAACCCACCCCCGCCGCCCAGACCCACTGCCACACGCATCCGCGCCGCCGATTCCGCCAGCGCTGCGCCGTCCACCGGCAGCACCGTGCGCCTGAACAAACGCATGGCCGAACTCGGGATCTGTTCACGCCGCGAGGCCGACGACTGGATCGCCCGCGGCTGGGTTCGCGTCAACGGCGCGCCCGCCGTGATGGGCCAGCCGGTGGCGCTCAACGCCCGCATCGAGGTGGCGCGCGAAGCCGAGCAGCAGCAGCGCCAGCAAGTCACCATCCTGATCAACAAGCCGGTCGGTTACGTCAGTGGCCAGGCCGAGGACGGCCATGAACCGGCCGTGGCGCTGGTGCAGCCGCAAAACCGCTGGCGCGAGTGCAACAGCCGCATGCGCTGGGGCCATGAACAGTTGCGCGGGCTGGCGCCGGCGGGCCGGCTGGACATCGATTCCATTGGCCTGCTGGTGCTGACGCAGGACGGCCGGGTGGCGCGCCAGCTGATCGGCGAAGACTCCGAGGTCGAGAAGGAATACCTGGTGCGTGTCAGCTACGGCGCCGAAACCGTCAACGTGCAGGCAGCCTTCCCGCCGGAAAAACTCACCCTGTTGCGCCATGGCCTGAGCCTGGACGGCGCGCCGCTGCGGCCCGCACGCGTCGAGTGGCAAAACCCCGAGCAACTGCGGTTTGTACTGAAGGAAGGCAAAAAGCGCCAGATCCGCCGCATGTGCGAGCAGGTCGGGCTGTTCGTCACCGGCCTCAAGCGTGTGCGCATCGGCGGTGTCAACCTCGGCCACCTGCCGGTGGGCCAATGGCGCTACCTGGCGCCGCATGAGCGGTTTTAGCTGTCGCCCCAAGCGTGACCAAAATGCTATTGAGTGTATAGCTGGTCGCCCCTGCTGCCAAAGGGCTGGAGGCTG
>CBFGNA010000376.1:0-3210 GCA_965650045.1 uncultured Polaromonas sp. | reverse complement strand
ACCACGGCTACTTCGACATCGGCATCGCGGTGGGCTCGCCGCGCGGCCTGGTGGTGCCGATCCTGCGCAACGCCGACCAGATGTCCTTCGCCGACGTCGAGAAGAAGATCGCCGAGTTCGGCGCCAAGGCGCGCGACGGCAAGCTGGGCATCGAGGACATGACCGGCGGCACCTTCTCCATCTCCAACGGCGGCGTGTTCGGCTCGATGCTGTCCACCCCCATCATCAACCCGCCGCAGTCGGCCATCCTGGGCGTGCACGCCACCAAGGACCGCGCCGTCGTCGAGAACGGGCAGGTCGTGGTGCGGCCGATGAACTACCTGGCCATGAGCTACGACCACCGCATCATCGACGGGCGCGAGGCGGTGCTGGGCCTGGTGGCCATGAAGGAAGCGCTGGAAGATCCGGCCCGCCTGCTGTTTGATATTTAAAGCTACTGCGCGACCTCATGGCGGCGTTGCGGGTCCTGTTCGTGCAATCCTCACGTACCTGAGTACGTTCCGGTTGCCCGCCACCCGCGCCTTGCCCTGAGGCCGCTCGCTACGCTTTCAACCAAGGAATCAACATGTCCAAACAATTCGACGTCATCGTCATCGGTGGCGGCCCCGGCGGCTATATTGCCGCCATCCGCGCCGCGCAACTGGGTTTTAACGTCGCTTGTATCGACGAGTGGAAAAACGCCAAGGGCGGCCCGGCCCTCGGTGGCACCTGCACCAATGTCGGCTGCATCCCCTCCAAGGCGCTGCTGCAGTCGTCCGAGCATTTTGACCACGCCAGCCACCACTTTGCCGAGCATGGCATTGAGGTCAAGGGCCTGGGCCTGGATGTCGCCAAGATGCTGGCCCGCAAGGACACCGTGGTCAAGCAGAACAACGACGGCATCGTTTACCTGTTCAAAAAAAACAAGGTCACCTTTTTCCATGGCCGCGGCTCGTTTGCCGCAGCGAAGGATGGCCTGTACGACATCCAGGTGGCCGGTGCGGCCGAAGAAAACATTTCCGGCAAACACATCATCGTGGCCACGGGCTCCAATGCACGTGCCTTGCCGGGTGCGCCTTTCGATGAAGAGAACATCCTGTCGAACGACGGTGCCCTGCGCATCGGCGCCGTGCCGAAAAAGCTGGGCCTGATCGGTTCCGGCGTCATCGGCCTGGAGATGGGCTCGGTCTGGCGCCGCCTGGGCGCTGAGGTCACGGTGCTGGAAGGCCTGCCGACTTTCCTGGGTGCGGTGGACCAGCAGATCGCCAAGGAAGCCAAAAAAGCGTTTGACAAGCAGGGCCTCAAAATTGCGCTCGGCGTGAAGGTGGGCGAGGTCACGAGCAGCAAAAAGGGCGTGAGTGTGGCCTACACCGACGCCAAGGGCGACGCCCAGACCCTGGAGGTGGACAAACTGATCATCTCCATCGGGCGGGTCGCCAACACCCAGGGCCTCAACCCTGAGGCCGTGGGCCTGAAGCTCGACGAGCGTGGTGCGGTGGTGGTTGACGACGAATGCAAGACCAGCTTGCCCAATGTCTGGGCCATCGGCGACGTGGTCCGCGGACCGATGCTGGCGCACAAGGCCGAGGAGGAGGGCGTGGCGGTGGCCGAGCGCATCGCGGGCCAGCATGGCCACGTCAACTTCAACACCATTCCCTGGGTGATTTACACCAACCCCGAAATCGCCTGGGTCGGCCAGACCGAGGAACAGCTGAAGGCGGCGGGCCGGGCCTACAAGGCGGGCACGTTCCCCTTCATGGCCAATGGCCGCGCGCGCGCGCTGGGCGACACCACCGGCATGGTCAAGATGCTGGCCGATGCCGCCACCGACGAGATCCTGGGCGTGCACATCGTCGGGCCCATGGCCAGCGAACTGATCGCGGAATGTGTGGTGGCCATGGAATTCCGCGCCAGCTCGGAAGACATCGCCAGGATCTGCCATGCCCACCCTTCGCTCAGTGAAGCAACCAAGGAAGCGGCCCTGGCCGTCGACAAACGCACGCTGAATTTCTGAGCGCGCGGGTCAAGGCCACGATGTCCGTCACTTCGGAGTACGCGTCCGAGCTGAAGACAAGAGGGTATGTCAGCGACCCGGCGCAGTTGCGTGCGGTTGCTGCACTGGAGCGTTGCGCCAGTGAATGGGCCGCCTTCAAGGAAAAGCGCTCCAATCCGCTGAAAAAGCTGATCAACCGTCCGGATATCCCGCGCGGTGTCTATATGCATGGCGGGGTGGGGCGCGGCAAGAGCTTCCTGATGGACTGCTTTTACAACGCGGTCCCGCTCAAGCGCAAAACGCGGCTGCACTTTCACGAGTTCATGCGGGAAGTGCACCGTGAGTTGCGCGACCTGCAGGGCATGGCCAATCCGCTGGACGAGCTGGGCAGGCGCATTGCAAAACGCTACCGCCTGATCTGTTTTGATGAGTTCCACGTGGCAGACATCACCGATGCGATGATTCTGCATCGCCTCCTGAGCGCGCTGTTTGACAACGGTGTCGGATTTGTCACCACGTCCAATTTTCATCCCGACGAGCTGTATCCCAACGGCATGCACCGGGAGCGTATCCTGCCGGCTATTGACCTGCTCAAGGAACATCTCGAAGTCCTGAGTGTGGACAACGGCACCGACTACCGCCGGCGCACGCTGGAGCAGGTCCGGCTGTACCACACGCCGCTCGGGCCTCAGGCCGTCGCGGAAATGAAGGAAACTTTCGAACGCCTGGCCGAGTCCCAGGACGAGTCGCCCGTGTTGCAGATCGAGTCACGCCAGATCCACGCACGGCGCAAGGCCGGTGGGGTCGTGTGGTTTGATTTCAAAACCCTGTGCGGCGGGCCACGGTCCCAGAACGACTATCTGGAAATTGCCAGTCAGTTCCACACGGTGTTGCTCAGTGATGTACCGTATATGCCGGTTCGCATGGCTTCAGAAGCCCGGCGCTTTACCTGGCTGATCGACGTGCTTTACGACCGCCGGGTCAAATTGATCATGTCGGCGGAGGTTCTGCCAGAAGCGTTGTATACCGAAGGGCCCCTGGCCCATGAGTTTCCCCGGACGGTTTCCAGGCTCAATGAAATGCAATCGGCCGAATTTCTGGCGACTGAACGGCGTGACGTGGATACCACCTTGACATGAAAAAAGTACTTTTCTCAGTGTTTGCGGCAACCCTGTGCATGACGGCCGGCGCCCAGCCTGCCGATGATGTCTCGGCGGCCATTGAACGTGAGCGTGTAC
>CBFGNA010000375.1:0-3212 GCA_965650045.1 uncultured Polaromonas sp. | reverse complement strand
GATTTTCATGACCGCCAACGTGCAGGCCACCGAGGTGGCGCAGTACCGGGCGCGGGGCGCCATCGACGTGATCCACAAACCCTTCGATCCCATGGAACTGTCGGCCCAGATCGCGCGCATCTGGGCGGCCCGCGGCGCTTGAGCCCGGCGCGGGCCGTCCAGTCCGGACCTTGCGCAAAAGTTTGGGGACAATAGGCCCATGCCCGATCCCAGTCCCACCGGCGACACGCTTTCGCCTTCTGCAACTGCTTCCGCGCCGCTGTCGGCGTGGGCGCCCCTGGGCTCACCGGTGTTCCGGATGTTGTGGTGCACCTGGCTGGCCGCCAACATCTGCATGTGGATGAACGACGTGGCGGCAGCGTGGCTCATGACCTCGCTGACCACCTCACCGATCTGGGTGGCACTGGTGCAGTCCGCCTCCACGCTGCCGGTGTTCCTGCTGGGCCTGCCCAGTGGCGCGCTGGCCGACATCCTGGACCGCAGGCGCTACTTCATCATCACGCAGTTCTGGGTCGCTGCCGTGGCGGTGCTGCTGTGTATCACCATTGTGATGGGCGCCATGACCGCGCCGCTGCTGCTGGCACTGACCTTTGCCAACGGCGTGGGCCTGGCGATGCGCTGGCCGGTGTTTGCCGCCATCGTGCCCGAACTGGTGCCGCGCCCGCAGCTGCCCGCCGCACTGGCCCTCAACGGCGTGGCCATGAACGCCTCGCGCATCATCGGTCCGCTGGTGGCCGGCGCCCTGATCGCCGGGGCCGGCAGCGAATATGTGTTTGTACTCAACGCGGTGCTGTCGCTGCTCTCCGGTTTTGTCATCATGCGCTGGCGCCGCGAACACGTGCCCAGCCCGCTGGGCCGGGAGCGGCTGATCAGCGCCATGCGCGTCGGTGTGCAGTTCGTCAGCCAGTCGGCGCGCCTGCGCGCCGTGCTGCTGCGCGTGGCCCTGTTCTTTTTTCATTGCACGGCGCTGCTGGCGCTGTTGCCGCTGGTGGCGCGCGGCCTGGGTGGCGGCGCGGGCACCTTCACCTTGCTGCTGGCGTCCATGGGCGTGGGCGCAATCGCAGTGGTGTTTGTGCTGCCGCGGCTGCGCCACAAGCTCGCGCGCGATGCGCTGGTGCTGGGCGGCGTGATGCTGCAGTCGGTGGCGACGGCCCTGGTGGCGGTGGCGCCCAATATTTATGTGGCGGCGCCGGCCATGGCGCTGGCAGGCGCGGCTTGGCTGACCACTGCCAACACCCTGAGCGTGTCGGCCCAGGTGGCGCTGCCGGACTGGGTGCGGGCGCGCGGCATGTCGATTTTCCAGATGGCCATCATGGGCGCCAGCGCGGCAGGGGCAGCGGTGTGGGGCCAGGTGGCCACGGTGGGCAGCGTGCCCACCGCCATGCTGGTGTCGGCGCTGACCGGTGCACTGGCCAATTTCGCCACGCACTGGTTTTTTGAGGACCGCAGCATCGAGGAGGACATGACCCCCTCGCGCGAATTCAAGGCGCCCAGCGCCGAAGCGCCGCCGCTGACCGGCCACGTCCGCGTCACCATCGAATACCAGATCGACCCGGCCAAGGCGGTCGAGTTTCGCGCCCTCATGCAGGAGAGCCGGCGAAGCCGCTTGCGCCAGGGGGCGCTCGCCTGGGAGCTGCTGCGCGACATCTCGGACCCGGGCCGCTACATCGAGCAGATCACCGACGAGTCCTGGACCGAACACCTGCGGCGCTTTGACCGCGTCACTGCCGGGGATGTGGCCTTGCGCGACCGCAAGCTCGCCTTTCATTTGCCGGAGACGCCGCCGGTGGTTTCGCGGAGTGTGGTCGAGGGCTGACGCGTCCTGCATGCGCGCCCTGGCCGGGCTTGACCGGACTTGATCGGCGGCTTTCAACACCTTGCCTGCCTGGCGCTCTGTATGTCCTATTCGGGGCCGGCATCAAAACCGGGATGTGCCAGCGCGTGCGACGCCTTTCGCAGGCTGCGGCCATGAGGGGGTGGACCTGCGGCCTCCAGCAGAAAATTTGACCTGCTTCCGCCGGTCAAGCATCAAAATGGGCTGTAGCCCCCGCCAGTAAAGCGTCGCCAGCTATTAATTTTGTAGTGCGTCTGGGGCGCCTGTGGGTTTGAGGCGCCCACGGAAACCTGTTGCCGCACCCTGGCACGCACCTTGCATCTCATCTTGTACACAAGTATGGATGCTTTAAATTGGTGCAAGTTTTCATTCCTTCTGCCGTGACCGACCCGGCCCCAGCCTGGGCGGACCAGGCCTGGATCCACAAGCCGGCCGCGTCCTTGCCGTCGCCCGTTGCCGCGACGCTTGCCGGCCCACTCGCCGGCTTGCGTTTTGCGGTGAAGGACAACATCGATGCAGCCGGCCTGCCCACCACGGCCGCCTGCCCGGCTTTTGCCTACACGCCCGCGGCCCACGCCACGGTTGTGCAAAAACTGATCGATGCCGGTGCGCAGCTGGCGGGAAAAACCAACCTGGATCAGTTTGCCTGCGGGCTCAACGGCACGCGTTCCCCTTGGGGCGCCGTGCCCAACGCGTTCAATCCGCTGTATGTCTCCGGTGGCTCCAGTTCCGGTTCCGCCTATGTGGTGGCGACCGGCCAGGTGGATTTCGCGCTGGGCACCGATACCGCCGGCTCCGGCCGGGTGCCGGCTGGCCTCAACAACATCGTTGGCCTGAAGCCCTCGCGGGGGCTGATCAGCGCGCGCGGCGTGGTGCCGGCCGCACAGAGCGTGGACTGCGTGTCCATCTTCGCGCGCACCGTGGCCACCGCGGTACGCGTGCTGGAGAGCGCGATGGGGCACGACCCGCTGGATGCCTATTCGCGCAAGCTGGCGATGGCCGGCCAGCCTTTCCCGGCCGGCTTTCGTTTTGGCGTGCCGTCGGTGCTCGACTTTGACGGCGACAGCATCGCCGAAGCGGCCTTCCAGGAGGCAATCGCACGCCTGGAGGCCATGGGGGGCACTGCCGTGACGGTTGATTTCGCACCGCTGGCCGAAGTGGCCGCACTGCTTTATGAAAGCGCGCTGGTGGCCGAGCGTTACACCGCCATCCGCGGATTTTTCGATACGCATGAGGCTGAGGTGATGGAGCCGGTGCGCAGCATCATCGCCGCCGGCCGCAGCTACAGCGCGGCCGACCTGTATGAAGTGCAAACCCGCGTCAAGCTGCTGGGCCAGCAGGCCGATGCGATGTGGGCAAGCATTGATTTACTGCTGGT
>CBFGNA010000374.1:0-3220 GCA_965650045.1 uncultured Polaromonas sp. | reverse complement strand
GCACCGTCCTCGACAATGATGTTGGTGGCGCTGACGGTGGTCTGCGCGTCGGGCAAGCCGATCACCGCGCCGGCGCCGATCAGCACGTCGCTCTCGGAGACCAGCGGCCCCCATGCGCGGGCCTGCTTGAACACATACACGCGTTTTTCGCAGGTCACGGCGCCCTGCACCTCGGCGCCGTAACCCATGCTCACGCCCTCGCGCGCCTTGACGTCGCCGATCACACGCGTGCCCATGCCGATGGTCAGGAAGCCGGTGACCACCAGCGACCCGCGGAACACGCTGTCCGGTGGCAGCGCACAGTTGCCGCGGATCAGGAACAGCCCGGGCGTCTGTTGCACCGCGTCCGGCAGGTCCGCATAACTGGCTTCGGCCAGAGCACCGGCATAAGGGACCGGACCAGCCACATCACGCGAACCGAAGTACAGCGCCGGGGCCTGCAGCCGCTCGAACCAGGTTTCATTGCCAAGCTGGATCGCGCGTCCGGCGGACACCCGCCTGACCGCAATCCCGTTGCGGCCCACGCGCAGCACACCCTCGGCATGCGCCCAGTCGTGGATTTCACTCTCTGCACCCAGCCAGATGTCGCCAGTGGCATAAACCGCCGAAAAAGCCGAGGCCGGACCGGCGCGCAGATCGCCCTGCACGTACACCGGTTGCGGACTGAGGATGGCTTCCGTGCCGGAAATGCTGGCACGCGAGATCAGGCGCTTTCCTTCGGCCTTCCAGTCCGCGGCCTCCGGGTCTTCCGGCAGGAAGGCGAAGTTGTCGTAACCAGTGGGCGGGCCTTCCCCCAGCTTGGCGTCAACGTCGGCCTGCAGGCGGCGGGCAAAGTGGTCGATGTCGTTGGTGTAGTTCGCCGACACCGGCAGCGCGGCCAGGTCCGTGGGGCGCAGCCACTCGCGGAAAGCAGGCACAAAGGGCAAGGTCAGCAGGACCAGGCAGACCAGCGCAAACGCCAGGTAAGTGAGATAACTTGCGGGCATCATTTGGCCACCTTTTCGGGCGCACGGTAACGGATGGTTTTGTCCCAGACCATGTCGCGCTTGAACACGCGGTCCAGCACCAGGCTCCACACAGCGCCGGAGATCGCAAACAGGCTCACCAGGAAGCCCAGCATGTTGAAGGGCAGCAGCCGGAGCCGCCGGCGGTTTCCGTCGATCAGCACGGCCACCACAATTTCAAAGAAGGCGGCGAAGTTGCCCAGCGTGCCGTAAATCATCAGCGCAAAAATCGGGATCAGCTGCGACAGGAGCGAACCCGCGTTGAGGAAATACAGGCCCAGCGCCAGGCACCAGCCGACCAGCATCACCAGCGGGATCACAAACACGAACAGCAGCAGCAGGCCGTCCACGCGCTGGCCCAGGGTCAGGTAGGGGCTGCTGGCAAACTTCCACAAATATCTGGCCATCACCTGGTTGTGGCCCTTGGCCCAGCGTGTCACCTGCTTGATGCGCACGCCCCATTCCTCGGGCACTTCCTCATAACACTCCGAGCGGTTGGTGTAGACCGTCTTCCAGCCATTGAACATCAGGCGGAAGGTGATGTCGGTGTCTTCGGCCAGGGTGTCGTCGTGCCAGCCGCCGACGGCCTCGACCGCCGACAGGCGCACGCCGCCGACCGTGCCGCCGTACTGCGGCATCAGGTTCATGTTCATGCGGGCCTGCTGGTCCACCTGGTAGCCGGCAGACCGCTCCAGGTCCAGCAGGCGGGTGAGCAGGTTGGCACCACTGTTGACCGGCACCACGCGGCCCATCACGGCGCCGACCTCAGGGTCGAAAAACGGCGCAACCAGTTGCTTGAGCAGGCCGCGGCCCGGCACGTAGTCGGCGTCAAAAATGATGGCGATGTCGCCCTCGGCGAAGTGCAGTGCGTCCTTGAGCGCCGCCGACTTGCCGGCCTTGCCACTGGTGCGGTGAAACGGCGAAATGCGTGCCGGATAACGCGCCACATAGTCATCGATGATGGCGCCCGTGCCGTCCTTGGACCGGTCATTGACGGGAATGATCTTGAGACAGTCCGCCGGGTAATCGGTGTTGAGCAAGGCCTGCATGCAGCCGGCGATCACCTTTTCCTCGTTGTGCGCGGCGATGAACACCGTGATCATGGGCCAGCGCGCCACCGCGATGTCGATATAAGGGTGGCGCTGCTGTCCGGTCAGGCGGTTCATGGTGAACATGAAATGCCGTATGCCATACAGCGTCATGAGCAACACGACCAGAACCAGCAACACGGCCAGCACTGCCGCCACGGGGTAGTCCTTGAACGAGGGCACCAGCGCTTCGCCGGTGGCAGGCTGGGCCCAGGCCGGCAGCGAAGCGCCCAGCAACAGGGCCGCAGACACACACCGGGGCAGTGACGGCAAGGGTTTGAAGGCAGTCAGCATCATCAGACTTTCGAAAAAAAGCTCAGGCCAGCGCGGGTTGGACGTCGGGTGCGCCGACCAGGGTGCGCTGGAGGACCGCCACGATTTGCGCCGAGGCCGTTCCGTCGCCAAAGGGATTGCCGGCCCGCGCCATGCGGCTCCAGGCTGCGGTGTCCTCCGAAAGCCGGATGACTTCGCCGACGATGGCGCTGCGGGTCGCACCAATCAGCAAGGCACAGCCCGCTTCAATCGCCTCGGGCCGTTCGGTTTCGTCGCGCAAGACCAGCACCGGCACGCCAAAGGTCGGCGCTTCTTCCTGCAGCCCCCCCGAATCGGTCAACACCAGCCAGGCATCGGCAAGTGCCTGCTGCATGCCGGTGTAGTCCAGCGGCGCGGTCAGCGTCACGTTGGCGATGCCACCCAGGATGTTGTTGACCGGGCCCTGGATCACGGGATTGAGGTGCACCGGAAACAGCACCTGCAGGTCGGGCTGCCGGCACGCAATGTCAGCAATCGCATGGCAGATTTCCTGCACGTCGTGACCCCAGTTTTCGCGGCGGTGCACCGTCACCAGCAGGTGGCCGCGACCTTGCACGCGGCGCTTGACGCCGCGGTGGGCGCAGGTCCATTGCTGCGCATCGACCACGGTGTTGCCGGTGAGGCTGATGAATTCGTCGGCAATGCCTTCGTTCTGCAAGGCCAGGCGGGCGCGCTGGGTCGGCGCGAAATGAAACCGCGCCAGCCGGCTGATCATCTGGCGCAAGCCCTCCTCGGGGAAAGGCCGGGCGAGGTTATAGGTGCGCAATCCGGCCTCCACATGCGCCACGGGCACGCGGTGGTAAAACCCGGCCAGCG
>CBFGNA010000373.1:0-3225 GCA_965650045.1 uncultured Polaromonas sp. | reverse complement strand
ACCGCGGGTGGCCCCAGCCAGGGGGGCGGCGGCAAGGCGGCCAGCGGTATCGCCTTTAAAGGCGGCAACGCCGCGGGTGCCGAGGGGGGCACTTCCGCGGTGCCCAAGCAGACCAAACTGGTGTTGACCGCAGAATTCGCCAGGACGCTGGCCGAACTCGGGCAGTCTGGCCGCGCCAAAGGTGTCTTGAAACCCTCCCTGGCTGCGGTGGACCCCGCCGCACAGCCCGAGGCGGCAGTGGCCTTGCGCAGCGCCGAGTTGAAATCCCAGGCGTGGGCCATCCAGCGCCGGGAAGTGCCGGCAGGCAAGGCCGCCGAAGAACTGAAAACCAAAATTCTCGCGGTAACAAATCCGGTGGAACGCACGCAGTTGCTGGCCCAGTCGGCGGTCATTCTGAGCCGGGGCGGGCAGTTGTCGGCAGACTTGCCGCGCCTTTTCCTGTCGCTTGCGGCCGACTCACTCAAGACCGTGCCAGATACCGCCCAGGTGCAGACCCTGGGCGATCTCGCTGTATCCATGGGTGAAGTTTTCGCCAACGAAACCAGCGCCCGCGCCCGCGCAGGTTCATGGTCGAAAGCGCAGGCCAGCGCCGCCCAGATTGAAGGCCTGATCAAGCAGGCGCCCGACCCGTTCACCCAGCTGCGGCTGCATGCCCTGGACCACCAGGTCCAGCTGCAATTGGGCCAGAACGACAAGGCCAGAAAGAGTCTTGAGACCGCGCTGGCACTTGCCGGCAAGAACAGCAACCTGGCCGAGCGGGCGACCTGGCTGCGCAGCATCGCGCAACTGGGCGATGCAGCCGCTCAGGAACAGCTGGACGCCGCGGTAGCGACCCTGGAATCACAACTCGAAAGCCGATCAGGCCTTGAAAAAGCAAAGGCGCTGAGCCAGCTTTCCTTGCTCTACGCCAATGGAGGACTGCCGGCCAGGGCCGACAGATACCGCCGCCAGGCCCAATCCACCGCGGGCCTGAGCCCGGCTGAGAGCGATGCCATCAATACCGACCTGATTGTCCGCAGCGACCTGGCGATGGCCCGGGTCCTGCAGGGGCTGGGACGTTATGCCGAAGCCGAATCGATGCTGCAGCGCGTCGGCGGCTACCTGTTCTAGAGCTATTCCGCGCGCTGGAGGCCAGGCGCTCACAGGCACTCACAGGCACTCACAGACACTAATGCAGGTTGGGCGCCTGCAGGACGAGCGCAAACAGCTCATTGCGAAAATGGATGCCCAGGCGGGCAAAAGCGCGGTTGCGGTAAGTCCGGACGGTCGGCAAGCCCAGGCCCAGGTCGGCAGCCACGCCCTCCTGCGTCATGCCTTGCAGAAGGCGCACACACACCTCCAGCTCGCGCGCGGTCAGCTGCCCGTTGAGCCGTTTCAGCCGCTGCGTCAGCGTCCGCACGGAGACTGCAGCATCCACGGCCTCGTTGTCGGCATCCGGCAGCTGCACCAGCGCCAGGTGTTTCTGCGTCAGCGCCAGCAGCGCAGGGGCCATGCCCTCCAGCGCCGCCACCTGCCCGTCGCTGAAAGCACGCTGGTGCGCATGCCTGTAGAAATTGATTGCAAACACCGTCTCGTCGGCCTGCTGGCGGACGATGGAGACCCGTTCCAGCACACCGTGCGCCTCGTACACGCGCGCCCGGTGTTCGGCCGCCACTTCCTGCGCCGTGATGTGGCACAGCAGGGTGGACTCCTGAACCGGACTGGACGGCTCGCGCACCAGGGAGCGGTCACTGAGGTGCGGGCCGGACAGGTAGGCACGCCAGCAATCGCGGGTGGTGTCGGGGATGCCGTGGCTGGCCGACATGAAAATTGCCGGGCGGCAATGCGGCCCGGTACGGTACACCGACCAGGAGCCGGCAGGAAATAAAGGGTAAAGGCCGTCGATCAAGGCCTTGTCGAAGTGCGGCATGCCCAGGCGCGTGATCATGCCGGCCAGGGCCTGGCTGGTGTCCGGCGCCTGGCCGAGGTTCCACTTTCTCATTGTTTTTTCCTGATGACACGCCGCGAAAAGCGTGGGCTGTCATCTTCAGGGATGACAGTGCGGGCGGGCCTCGGGACTTACGCTAGGCACCATGAACAAAACCGCCACGCCCCAGCCAGCCCTCCAGCTCGTCCACTTTGCCGATGTGTCCGTCGAGGTCGGCCGGCCGCAGGAGGTGGGGCAGACCCTGCGTGGCCTGCGCCGGCTGATTCCCATCCTGGGCGGCGAGGCCAGCGGGCACGGCTGGACCGCCCGCGTGCTGCCCGGGGGCGCGGACTTCCAGTTGCTGGTCAGCGACAGGCTGGCCGAGCTCGATGCCCGCTACGTGATGGAAACCGATGGCGGCGACATGATTTATGTGCAGAACCGCGCCCTGCGCTCCGGCCCCGCGGAGCTGATGGCGCGGCTGGTGCGTGGCGAGCCGGTCGATCCGGCGCAGATTTACTTTCGCTGCTCGCCGAGTTTTGAAACCGCTTCACCGGCACTGGCCTGGATCACCGAACGCATGTTCGTCGGCAGCGGCGCGCGCCACCCCGACCGCGTCGTGATGCAGTTTTATGAACTGGCCTGAAATTCCCGCCCTTTTCGCCCTTTTTCGCCCTTCCCCTTTTTTCTATTTTTACTTTTGATTTTTCCAACGAGGAGACACTTCATGCCAAAACGCCATCTGTCCCAAGCCCGCCGCGCCCTCAGCCTCGGCCTGCTGGCCGCCGGGCTGCTGCCCTGGGCGGCGGTCCAGGCGCAAGCGCCCTACCCGTCCAAGCCGGTGCGCATCATCGTCGGCTTTCCGGCGGGCACCGGGCCGGACATCGTGGCACGCCTGCTGGCGCAAAAACTTTCGGAGAACTGGGGCGGCATGGGGGTGATCGTCGACAACAAGCCCGGCGCGGGCGGATTGATTGCGGCGTCGGAGGCGGCGCGGGCGCCGGCCGACGGCTACACGCTGATGCTGGGTGAAACCGGCCAGCTCAGCATTGCGCCCAGCAGCTACAACAAGCTGCCCTATGACCCGGCAAAAGACTTCATCCCGGTCAGCCAGGTGGTGAGCTCGGACTTTGCATTGCTGGTCAACCCGCAAAAAGTGCCCGCCAAAAACGTCAAGGAGTTTGTGAGCTGGACGAAGCAGCAAAAAGGCCTGTTCATGGCCACCTTCGGCGCCGGCACGCCGGGGCATTTCGGCGCCTTCATGTTTGGGGAAGCCATTGGCATGAAGCCGGAACCGGTGCACTACAAAAGCACCGGCG
>CBFGNA010000372.1:0-3229 GCA_965650045.1 uncultured Polaromonas sp. | reverse complement strand
TGGATCGTGCTGGGCATGCTCAAGATGCTGGGTGGCGCCTTCCTGGCCTTCTTGGTGCTGCAGCATGAATTGCCGGCGTCCAGGGCGGTGGAGCCGACGCAGATGTACCTGGCCGGCTTTGCCTATGTGTTCACCGACCCGGCCTGGGTGCTGGCCGCCACCGTGGTGTTTGTGGTCGTTTCGCAGCTCAAGATCAACCTGACCAATGCCTATGCCGGCTCGCTCGCCTGGTCCAATTTTTTTGCGCGCCTGACCCACAGCCACCCGGGACGCGTGGTCTGGCTGGTGTTCAACGTCACGATTGCCCTGTTGCTGATGACGCTGGGCGTGTTCTCGGCGCTGGAGAAGGTGCTGGGCCTGTACGGCAATGTGGCGATTGCCTGGGTTGGCGCGCTGGTCGCCGACCTGGTCATCAACAAGCCGCTGGGCCTGAGTCCCAAAGGCATCGAGTTCAAGCGTGCACACCTCTACGACGTCAACCCGGTGGGCCTGGGCGCGATGCTGCTGGCCGCGGTGGTGTCCGTGGTCGCCTACACCGGCGCGCTGGGGCCGCGGGCCGAGGCGTTTTCACCCTTCATCGCGCTGGGCATGGCCTTGCTGCTGTCGCCGCTTCTGGCCTGGCTGACGAAGGGCCGCTATTACATCGCGCGCAAGCCCGAACCCATGGGCGCGCCCGGCCAGATGGTGCGTTGCCACGTTTGTGAAAACGCCTTTGAGGCGGAAGACATGGCCAGCTGCCCGGCCTACGGTGCGCCTATCTGCTCGTTGTGCTGCACGCTGGAGTCGCGCTGCCACGACCGTTGCAAGACGCGGTCTCGCGCGGCCGAGCAGGCCGAGCAGTTGCTGCACGCACTGTTGCCGAGCGCGCTGTCGAGCCGGGTCAACTTTCGCGTCGGGCATTACATGGTGGTGACCCTGTCGCTGTGTGCGTTGCTGGCCACGGTCATGGGCATGGTTTACACGCAGGAAACCGTCCTGCCGCTGTCCATCGATCCTGCGGACATGCTCCGCTCGGCCTTCGTGAAGGTGTTTGCCATGCTGCTGCTGGTCATTGCGGTATGCAGCTGGTGGGTGGTGCTGGGCAGCGAGAGCCGGCGCATGGCGCAGGACGAGTCGAACCGGCAGAACCAGCTGCTGTCGCGCGAGATCGAGGCGCACCAGCGCACCGACGAGGCACTGCAGACCGCCAAGGAGCTGGCCGAGTCGGCGAACCAGGCCAAGACCCGTTATGTGGCCGGCATGACGCACGAGCTTCGCACGCCGCTCAACAGCATCCTCGGCTATTCGCAGATTCTGCTCAAAAGCGAGGCGCTGGCAAACATGCCGCGTGAAGCAGTGCAGACCATCCAGCGCAGCGGCGAACACCTGCTGCAACTGGTGGATGGCCTGCTGGACCTGGCGCGCATCGAGGCCGGCCGCCTGCGGCTGGAGCCGATACCCGTGCCGCTGCCCGACTTTCTGGAAGGGCTGGTCAGCATGGTGCGGCCCCAGGCCGAGGCCAAGGGGGTGGACTTTTTCTACACCCACAGTGGCCGCATGCCGGCCTGGGTGCAGGCCGATGCCAAACGCCTGCGCCAGATCATCATTAACCTGCTGAGCAACGCGGTGCGTTTCACCGACACCGGCAGCGTGACGCTGCATGTGGACTGCCGGCGCGAGGTGATCCGCTTCGAAGTGGTGGACACCGGCATCGGCATCGCGCCGCAGGACCAGCAGCGCATCTTCCTGCCGTTCGAGCGCGGCGCGGCCGGCCGGCGCCGTGGTGACCCGGGCACCGGGCTGGGCCTGACCATCACCGGACTGCTGACGGCGCTGATGGGCGGCGATCTGTCGCTGCAAAGCGAGCCCGACAAGGGCAGCACCTTCGGCGTGCGCCTGTACCTGCGTGAAATCGACGACCCCGGTCCGCTGGCCGACCCCCCGCACCAGATCGCCGGCTTCTTCGGCAAGCGCCGTACTTTGCTGGTGGTGGACGACCAGCCGGTGCAGCGCCAGATGTTGGCCGGCATGCTGACGCCGCTGGGCTTTGACGTCAAGGAGGCGGCCAGTGGCCTCGAATGCATCGACAGCCTGAAGGACCAGATGCCCGACGCCATCCTGCTCGACATCAGCATGGACGACATGGATGGCTGGCAGACTGCCACGCAGATTCGCCGCCACGGGTATCTCCATGTGCCCATCATTGTGGTGTCCGCCAACGTGTTCGAGAACCAGACCTCGCGATTGAAAGCGGCCGGCTGCCAGGCCTTTGTCGGCAAGCCGGTGCTCGAATCAGAATTGATGGACGCGCTGCAGCGCCATCTGGGCCTGGAGTGGGTGACTTCGGTGGTGTCGCCGGCGCTGCCTCCGCCGGCGTCTGCCGGTGACATCCTCCAGCTGCCGGAAGATGCGCGCGCCGGCCTGATCCGGCTGGTGCATCTGGGCCACGTGCATGGGCTGCACCGTTTGCTGGACCGTATCACCGAGGACGACCCGGCGCTGGCTGCGAGTTGCCAGCGGCTGCGCGGTTATGTCAGCCGCTGCGAGCTCGAATTGCTGCTCGACGATCTGATGGAGGGCGGTTATGCCTGAACTCATGGAGCATCCCGACGACCAGCGCCCGGTGGTGCTGGTGGTGGACGACGCACCGAGCAGCCTCGGCATGTTGTGCGACACGCTGGAAGCCGAGGGCTACACCGTGCTGGTCGCTCGTGACGGCGATGCCGCCCTGCAGCGGCTGGAGCTGGTGGCGCCTGACGCCATCCTGCTCGATGCCGTTATGCCCGGCCTGTCGGGCTTCGAGACCTGCCGGCGGATCAAGGCGAACCCCGGGCTCGCGCACATCCCGGTGATTTTCATGACCGGCCTGTCGGAAACGCCGCATGTGCTCGAAGGGTTCGCCTGCGGCGGCGTGGACTATGTGGTCAAGCCCTTGCGCGCCCAGGAGGTGGTGGCACGTCTGCACACCCACACGCGCAATGCCCGCATGACGCGGCTGGCGCGCGAGGCGGTGGACGTGGCGGGTTTTGGCGTGTTGCTGGTCGATCCCCGCGGCCGCATGGCCTGGCGTTCGCCGCAGGCTGCGCTCTGGCTGCAGAACCGGGAAGGTGACGCGGAAGAAGGGCGGCTGCCCGAGGCCATTCACGCGGCGCTGGACGGCGGCAACAGCCAGGTGTTTCTCAGCCCGGCCGGTGTGCACCTCTCGGCGCGCAACATGGGCCGGGTCGGCATGGGGGAAACCATGCTGCTG
>CBFGNA010000371.1:0-3237 GCA_965650045.1 uncultured Polaromonas sp. | reverse complement strand
GTGGCCTTCAGCACCTCTTGCGTGCTGCGCTTTCCGTCAAACATGATGAAAGCGGAACGTTGCCGCGGCGTCAATGCACTCGACCGGTTCTGGAACGCGGACTGTCCCAGCTCCGTCTTCATGTAAACCATCGTGTTGCCTCCTTCCATACGGACCCTCTCTGGCCCGTCTGTCGTCCGTCTTTAGCCGTCTGTGCTCAAAACTCAAAAGCGCAGCGTTTTTTTGCTTGATCACGCTGCTTGAATTTAAGCCATTTTGTCTAATGCTGCACCGTTTTGGGGAAGGATTACCCGCGGGAATACCAGGCCAGGCGCACGGCCTGCGTGCGGGTCAGGCGCGGGCAGGCAACATGGGCAGGCCGCTTGCCGGCACCTGGGCGGGCGCAGGCAAAGCGCCGTGTTTCTCGCCCCCCATGTCGATCTCTCCACCCTGGCTGAGCATGTACAGGGCCAGGCCCGCGAACACCACAAAAGCCACTGCAATCTTCCACATTTCAATTCTCCAAAAAAAAACCCCCGTCACTGATGGCGAGGGCCGTTGTCAAGGCCAGCAGGCAGCGCAGCCGCGAGGCCGCGCTGCGCTCCGGATCAATCCTTGGCGTAGATGTTCACGTCCTTGGTTTCCTTGATGAACAGCGTGCCGACGATGAAGGTCATGCCGGCAATGATGATCGGGTACCACAGGCCGTTGTACATATTGCCGGTCTGCGCCACGATGGCAAATGCCGTGGTGGGCAACAGGCCGCCGAACCAGCCGTTGCCGATGTGGTACGGCAGGCTCATCGAGGTGTAACGAATGCGGGTCGGGAACAACTCGACCAGCATGGCGGCGATAGGCCCATAAACCATGGTCACCAGCAACACCAGCCAGAACAGCAGGCCAACGGTCAGCAGCTTGTTGGTCTTGGCGGGATCGGCCTTGGTGGGGTAGCCGGCAAGTTTCAGGTCATCGGCAACGCCCTTCTTGAACGCAGCGATTTCTTTGGCAGACGCCTCGTCGAACTTGAGGTTGACCACATTGCCGATGGGCGCCTCGACGGTTTTATCGCCGATCTTCACTACCGCCTTGGAACCCGCAGGGCCGGCAATGTTGTCGTAGCTCACCGAGTTCTGCACCAGGTAACGCTTGGCGATGTCGCAGGAGCTGCGGAAGTCGATCTCTCGCGCCACAGGATTGCCCTGGAAGGAGCAGGACGCCGGATCGGCCGTCACCGTCACACCGGCCGTGGCTTGCGCTTTGGCGAGGTCAGGGTTGGCGGCTTCCGTCAGCATCTTGAAGACGGGGAAGTAGGTGACCACGGCCAGCAGGCAACCGGCCATGATGATGGGCTTGCGGCCGATCTTGTCCGACAGCACGCCAAACACCACAAAGAACGGCGTGCCGATCAGCAGGGCAGCGGCAATCATCAGGTTGGCGCTGGTGGCGTCCACTTTCAGCTGTTGCGTCAGGAAGAACAGCGCATAGAACTGGCCCGAATACCACACCACGGCCTGGCCGGCGGTCAGGCCGATCAGCGCCAGGATGACGATCTTCAGGTTTTTCCATTCACCGAAGGATTCGGACAGCGGTGCCTTGGAGGTCTTGCCTTCGGCTTTCATTTTCTGGAAGGCCGGCGATTCGGACAGCGACAGTCGAATCCAGACAGACACACCCAGCAGGGCAATCGATGCCAGGAAGGGAACGCGCCAGCCCCAGTCAGAGAAGGCCTGCTCACCCAGCCAGGTGCGCACGCCCAGGATGACCAGCAGGCTCAGGAACAGGCCCATGGTGGCCGTGGTCTGGATCCACGAGGTGTAGGCACCGCGCTTGCCGTGCGGGGCATGTTCTGCAACATACACGGCAGCACCGCCGTATTCGCCACCGAGAGCCAGGCCCTGCAGCATGCGCAGGGCGATCAGGATCACCGGCGCGGCCACGCCTATCGTGGCGTAGCTGGGCAGCAGGCCCACTATAAAGGTCGACAGGCCCATGATCAGGATGGTGACCAGGAAGGTGTACTTGCGGCCGATCATGTCGCCGAGGCGGCCGAACAGCAGCGCGCCAAAGGGGCGCACGATGAAGCCTGCAGCAAACGCCAGCAAGGCAAAGATGAAGGCGGCGCCCGCATCCAGACCGCTGAAGAACTGCTTGGCAATGATCGCGGCGAGCGAGCCGTAGAGATAGAAGTCGTACCACTCGAACACCGTGCCGAGCGAGGAGGCGAAGATGACTTTCTTCTCCTCCGGCGTCATCGGCTTGGCAGGGACTGCTGTTGTTGACATGATTTAGTCTCCAGAATAATGAGCGCCTCCGAGATGGAGGCTGCTGGGATTATTTTGGGTGTCACTGACCCTGCTCTGACGTGAAACCAACAGGAGCTTTCGCGAAACTTGCCGGCTTCTGACAAGCCAAGGGAAAACCCCCGAGGCATTTTTCAGGATGCGGAGAACACGCTGTTTTGCGGCGCTTGGCGCTATTTCGCGCGCGCCGCGCCGGGCGCAAGCTGACGCGCTGCGTTCCAGTCCGGCCCGTCAAACCATGAGTGGCCCAACAAATAGGCGCGCAGCATGGGCAGGGCATCCAGGCCCCAGAAGAGTTTGCCGTCCACAGCCAGCGTGGGCACGCCGAACACACCGCGGGTGATGGCTTCCTGCCCGTGCGCGGCCAGGTCGGCTTTGACCTCCGCACAGCCGGGGTCGCGTTGTGGCGCAAGCAGCGCCGTCACCTGCGCCAGACGAGACGCGTCGGCAGCATCCGCGCCGCCGCACCAGACATGGCGCAGCAGGGTTTCGCACACATACCGGTTGGGCAGGCCACGCGCATCACAGGCGACGGCCAGCCGCAGCAGCGGCAGCGGGTTGAAGGGATGGCGTTCCGGCAGCTGCAATTCCAGGCCCTGCTCACGGGCCAGCCACAACACCTGGCGGTAGGTCCACTCCCGTTTGCCGGGGATTTCGGCCGGACCGAGTTGCCCATGGTGTTTGAGCAGGCCGGCAAACAGCAGCGGTTTGTAGCTGACGCTGTAGCTGATGCCCTGCAAGGCCTCGGGAAGCTTCTGGAAGGCGAGCCACGCATAAGGCGAAACCACGTCGAAATAAAACGTGATGTCGCGCAAGGCGGGCGATTGCGGCGCGGCGGGTGTCATGCCTGCAATTGCGCCATGCGCTGCTCGATCAAATCCCAGACCGCACGTTTTCCGCCGTCGCTGGACTGGCTCCATGCGGCAATTTCGTCGCGCGTGCGAAAGCAGCCTTCACA
>CBFGNA010000370.1:0-3260 GCA_965650045.1 uncultured Polaromonas sp. | reverse complement strand
CATCCGGCGGTGGCGATGGCCGCCTGCATTGGCGTGCGCCACCCCAAGTGGGACGAGCGCCCCATCATCGCTGTGGTGAAGAAGCCGGGCGCCGAGGTGACGCGCGAGGAACTGCTCAAGTTTTACGAAGGCAAAACCGCCAAATGGCAAATCCCGGACGACGTGGTGTTTGTTGACGCCATTCCCCTGGGTGCGACCGGAAAGATGCTCAAAACGCGTTTGCGCGAGCAGCTCAAGGACTACAGCTTGCCGGGCGTGTGATGCGCGTGATGCGCGTTTTGCCGGCGGTGGCGGGGCAACCGGCGGGGTGCAATTTCTGCGTTGCAGAACGAGGCGGCCTCCCGGTCGTCTGCATCTTGTCACCTGCGCGATAGGCGGAGAATTTCTTACGGGCAATCCCCTACGTTGCAGCGCACAAAAACTTGTACTCTGCCCGTATCAGTTAACAAGGAGACATTTGATGAAATTGAGCATGAAAATGGTTGCGGCCACCGCCATGATGGTGGCAGCCGGCATGGCGTCTGCCCAAAAAGGCGAGACGGTCAAGATGGTCCGCATCGACCCGCTGACCGGCTTGCTCGGTCCCGTGGGTGCCAGCCAGATCAAGGGTTACCAGTTCTTTGCCGAGAAGTTCAGCGGCGCGGGCAACCCGGCAGGCGTCAAGTTCGAAATCACGCCCATCGACAACAAGCTCAGCCCGGCCGAAAGCCTGAATGCGCTCAAGCTGGCCATCGACCAGGGTGCGCGTTACATCGTGCAGGGCAACGGCTCCTCCGTGGCGCTGGCCCTGTCTGATGCCGTGACCAAGCACAACGAACGCAATCCCGGCAAGGAAGTGCTTTATCTCAATGACTCCGCTGTGGATCCCGACCTGACCAACAGCAAGTGCAGCTACTGGCATTTCCGCTTTGATGCCGACACCAGCATGAAGATGGAAGCCATGTCCAGCTTCATGGCTGACCAGAAAGACATCAAGAAGGTTTATATCCTGGGCCAGAACTACTCCCATGGCCAGCAGGTGGCCAAGTACGCCAAGGAAACCCTGGCCCGCAAACGTCCGGACATCCAGATCGTCGGCGAAGACCTGCACCCGATTGCCCAGGTTCGCGACTTTGCCCCCTACATCGCCAAAATCAAGGCTTCCGGCGCCGACACCGTGATCACCGGCAACTGGGGTTCCGACCTCTCTCTGCTGGTCAAGGCGGCCAACGAAGGCGGCTACAACGGCAAGTTCTTCACCTATTACGCCGGTGTCACGGGCACGCCGACCGCGCTGGGTCAAAACGGTGCCGGCCGGGTTTACCAGATTGCCTACAACCACTACAACATGGGTGGGCAGATGGACAAATGGATGAAAGAGTTCAAGACCAAATACAACGACGACTTCTACACCGGCTCGACCATCCGCATTTTTGAAATGCTGGGCGCGGCCATGGCCAAGGCCAAGTCCACCGACCCGGTCAAGGTCGCCGCCGCAATGGAAGGCCTGAAAGTCCAGAGCTTCAACGGCGAAGTCGAAATGCGCAAGACCGACCACCAGTTGCAGCAGCCGCTGTACATGTCGGTCTGGCAAAAAGCCAGCGCCAAGTATCCCTACAGCCCTGAAAACACCGGCATGACCATGGTGCCGCTCAAGGAGTACCCGAACTACGTCTCCAGCACGCCCACCAGCTGCCAGATGAAGCGCCCCTGAGGCCACAAGGGCCGCCTCAAGGCGGGCCCTGAGACTTGAGACAAGAGCCCGTGCGGGTCTGCCGTAACGGGCTCTTTTATTTTCACCGATGAGGAAGGTCGACGGGAATGGAGTTTTTCATCATCTCGATGCTGAACGGCCTGAGCTATGGGCTTTTGCTGTTCATGCTGAGCTCGGGGCTCACGCTGATTTTCAGCATGATGGGCGTGCTCAACTTTGCACATGCCAGCTTCTACATGCTGGGCGCCTACGTGGGTTACACCCTGTCCCGGTTTGTGGGTTTCTGGCCGGCATTGCTGATCGCCCCGCTGGTGGTGGGCGCGCTGGGCGCCGTTTTCGAGCGCCAGTGCCTGCGCAGGGTGCACAAGTTCGGGCATGTGCCTGAACTGCTGATCACCTTCGGGCTGTCTTATGTGATCGTCGAACTCGTCCAGCTGATCTGGGGGCGCATTGCCGTTGAATTCCGCCCGCCCGAGATGTTGCAGGGGCCTGCGTTCACACTGATCAACAATTCCCTCAAGGGACTGAGTCTGGTGTGGGGTGCCGCGCCTGCCGAGCTGTGCCGCGCCGCCGATACCGCGGTCCGTATCGTCTGCTCGCCTTTCCCCGCGACCCGCGGCTTCATGATGCTGGTGGCCGTGATCATGCTCGCGTCGGTCTGGCTGTTGCTCACCCGCACCCGCATTGGCCTGGTGATCCAGGCGGCGTTGACCCACCCCGAAGCGGTGGAATCGCTGGGCCACAACGTGCCGCGCGTGTTCATGCTGGTTTTCGGCGCCGGCTCCGCGCTGGCGGGCCTCGCCGGGGTGATCGGTGGCAGCACCTTCCTGACCGAACTCACCGCCGTCGAGGATGACCACCGAGCCCGCGGCGGCGCTCCCGAGCGCCGCGTCCCGGATCGGCCCGTCGTCCCCGGCGAGCGCCGCTACCGCGACGGCGATCGGGTGCGCCACGCCCGCTGGGGCGACGGCATCGTGGTGAGCTCGAAGCTGACGCGAAGCGACGAGGAGGTGACCATCGCCTTCCGCGATCCCCAGATCGGCCGCAAGACACTGCTCGCCTCGCTCGCCGGCCTCGAGCTCACCGGCTAGGAGGAACGCGCCGTCAGTCTCGGGACCAGACCGCCGGGCCGTCGTTGATCGCGCCCCATAGCGTGTCGGTGCCAGGGTCGTACTCGAAAACCCAGGCGAAGCGATACGACGCGCGAAGGACGACCTGCGGCCCGCACCCGGCGACCTTCCACCAGCCCACAAGCTCGTTCCCGGCAATCGCCCCGGTGAGCACGCCCGTGAACACGACGGTCGGCGCGCCCTCGTTCACGCATGTCGTCGCGAATTCGTCGACGTACATCATCTGCACGTTACCGCTGCTCCCCAGGATGACCAGATGCTGGGTGCTGCCATCGACGGGGTCCGTGCTCGACCACGAGCCGACGAACGGTGATTTTGCCGCGGCCGACACCGGAACCGCGACGGCGATACACAGCAGCGCCGCCGTCGCCAGCGCAATGAGCTTCCGCATCTCTCGGTCCTCCCGGGCGTCGTGCCCGCTCATCCGGCGACAGGTG
>CBFGNA010000369.1:0-3269 GCA_965650045.1 uncultured Polaromonas sp. | reverse complement strand
GCCGTACACGTCGGGCAGCTCGTGAAGCTGCGCAGGCTGCGGGCTGATGGTCAGGCTGTGGCTGATGAGCTCCTGCCCGGCGTGGCTGGCCGGCCGCAGGTGCAGCACGTGGTGTGCGCTTTCCACCGTCGGGCTGTAGGCATAACGTGTTTCGTGAACCAGGTGGAGCAGCATCGGGGTGTCGTGATCCGGAGAATGCGGGCGGGGTAAAGATGGGGCAGGGGGCAGGGGGCAGGGGTCGGCTCAGGCGCCCAGGCTGTGCTCGTCGGCCGAAACGTGGCTGAAATAACGGCGGCTGAGTGTGTCCGACAGATCGAAGGCCGCGCTGCAACATTGCTCCAGCCGGCTCAGCAGGCCTTCATACCGCTGGTCTTCCGGCAGGCGCGGGTCGGGCGTGTACAGCTCGTGCATTTGCCATGCGCCGGGGTCGGGCAGGCCAGGCGTCAGGTCGGGCACCGGTTGCGGCGTGCCCACCGTGTTTTCGGCCAGGCGCGCCAGCCGGCCGCGCAGCGTCTGGGCCACCCAGCCGAGCGAGCGCGGGTTGTCGCGGTCGAACACCAGCAGGTCCAGCAGCGCAGGCACATCGCGCTGCTGCTGGTACTGCGCATGAAAGGTGATGGTGCTGTCAAACAACGCGACGATGGCGCCGAAACCGCCTTCGTCATGCACCGCCCCGGTTTCGAAGCCGAGAATCAGCGCGCCGGCCAGGGTGTTCAGCCGCTCGATGTGGCGGCCGGTGCTGAGCAGGCGCCAGCCGTCATCGCGTGTCATGCGGTCGGTCTGCGCGCCGGTCATGGCGGCCAGAAAACTGCTGGCCGATTCCAGCGCATGCAGCGCTTCAATCGATGAATGTTCCAGCGCCTGCGCCGCGCCATGGCCGGTCCCGGTGAACGCCTCGCAGCGCCGAAAAAAATCTTCTTCGGCACGCACGATCACATGCCACTGCTCCTGCGACAGGCGCTCGCGGACCGCTGACGCGGCGCCCTTGAGCGCGCGCAGGTTGTAGCCCACACTGGCCGCCTGCTCGGTGTCGGCCAGGCTGGCAATCAGCGAGCGTTCAAACACGCGGCGCGACTGCGTGGCCGGCGGCACGGAATCCAGCACCAGCCCGTTCCTGACCGTCAGCTCGGACAGCCAGGTCAGCAGCGGCCGGGAGGACTGTTCTTCCCCGCTCAGGGATTGCAGCGTGAGCTGGGCCAGGCGGATGGCGTTTTCGGTGCGTTCGGTGTAGCGGCCCAGCCAGAACAGGTTCTCGGCGGCGCGGCTGGTCACCGGCGGTTTGTGGCGGTTCAGGCTGGGGGCGAGGGTGCGCGCGGGCAGCCCGGCTTCGGCGGAGGCCTCCGTCACCGCCGGTTTTTTTCCGGCGGCTTCCGCACCGGCGTGTGTGCCCGGGTCCGTGCCAGCCTCGCCGAGCGCCCAGACGTCAGCGCTGCTGCCACCTTGCTGCATCGAGGCGATCTTGTCATTCGGCCCGGCCAGCCGTGCCAGCCCGCCGGGCAGCACCTGCAAGGCGCCGTTGCCATCGGCCACGGCAAAGACCCGCAACATGGCAGAGCGTGGTGCCAGCCGGTTGCCATGCCAGGTGGGGGTCTGGGACAGCGGCAAATAGGCCTGCACGGTGTAGTCTTCGCTGCGCCGCACCAGCCGGCCGGCCCACTCGTCGAGTTCCCGGCGCGACAGGGTTTGCGCAATCACCGAGTCGATGCCGGAGCCTGGGTAGGTGCCCTTGATGACGCAGTCCTTGAGCAGGGGCAGCACTTCCTGCAGTGCCGCCTGTTCGCCACACCACCAGGTGGCCAGCGAGGGCAGGGCCAGCGGCTCGCCCAGCAGGTGCCGGGACAGGGCGGGCAGAAAGCCGAGCAGGGCACTTGATTCGAGAAAAGCCGAGCCTGGCGCGTTGGCCACCAGCACGTTGCCGGCGCGTATGGCCTGCAACAGGCCGGGCACGCCGAGCGTGGAGTCGGAACGCAGTTCCAGCGGGTCCAGAAACTCGTCGTCCAGCCGCTTGAGCAGGCCGTGCACCGGCTCCAGGCCCTGCAGGGTCTTGAGGTACAGCCGGTCGTCGCGCACCAGCAGGTCGCTGCCCTCGACCAGCGTCAGGCCAAGGTAGCGCGCGAGATACGCGTGTTCAAAGTAGGTTTCGTTGTAGGGTCCGGGTGTCAGCAGCACGATGCGCCTGTCGGTGGCACCGGCGCCGGCCGGGCTGTGCGCTTTCATCCCGTCGATCAAGGCCTTGTAACAGGCCGCCAGCCGCTGTACTTTCATCTCGCGGAAGGCTTGCGGGAACAGGCGCGAAATCGCCAGCCGGTTTTCCAGCAGGTAACCCAGCCCCGAGGGCGCCTGTGTGCGCTGTGACACCACCCACCAGCGGCCATCAGGTCCGCGGGCCAGGTCAAACGCCGCGATGTGCAGGAAGGTGCGGCCGGCGGGCTGGACGCCGTGCATGGCGCGCAGGTAACCGGGATGACCCTGCACCAGCGCCGCGGGCAGCAGGCCCAGCGACAGCAACTGTTGGGGGCCATACACGTCGGCCATGATCTGGTCCAGCAGGCGCGCGCGCGGCGCGACGCCCTGGGCGATCTGCGACCAGTCGCTGGGCGACAGCATCAGCGGGAACAGGTCCAGCGACCAGGGGCGTTGCGGCCCGTCGGCATCGGCATAGACGTTGTAAGTGACGCCGTTGTCGCGAATTTGCCGGCGCAGGTTGGCCGCCCGGTGGTTGAGGTCGTCGAAACCTTCGCCCCCGAGGAAATTGAAGAAGCGGTGCCAGTCGGGGGCCAGCGGGCCGGGTGCGTCGGAGGGGCCCGCAGTGTCAGGTGCGGCAACTGGCGCAGCGGTGCCGGCCAGATGCAGGGACGACTGGCTTTGCTGCTGGCTTTGACTCGGGCTGGCCGGTGTGTCCGGCTTGCCCTGGGTGCGGCCGCGCAACTCGTCGAAGTGCCCGGCAGCGGCCGGCATCGCCAGCGCCGCAGCCAGATCGACGGGCGATTCCAGCGCCGCGGCGGCAAAAAGAGAAGGGTTGTTTTCCACGCTGGTCCAAGTATGCCTTCATGGCTGCGGCCTCCCGCGGCGCACGCGACATTCGCCGTCTGTTCGGGCGATCAAACACGGCCTCAGGCCATGCGCTGTTGCGGCTATAAGACAAAAGGCTCATCCGGTACTGCGGATGAGCCTTTTGTGGGGCCGGTTCGCTCGACGGGCCGGGACTAACGCAGATCCAGTGTGAACGGAAATTCCCGGCTCGGCTGCGCCGGCTGGACCCGCATCCG
>CBFGNA010000368.1:0-3269 GCA_965650045.1 uncultured Polaromonas sp. | reverse complement strand
AAAAACTTCAGTCTTTACTCAAAGCAATCAGGCTCTACAGAGCAACAGTCAAACTGTATCGCCTTGATAGACATCATGAAAACCCCCGGCGCGCCGCTCACGAGAGGCGCGTCACGCCCGGCAGCTCGCAGGCATAAATGGCATTGCGCAAGGCAGCAATCGCTTCATAACGCGTGAAGCTGCGGCGCCACGCCAGCACCACGCGCCGGCTCGGCACATGGCCTTCAAAGGGCAGGTACTTGATATACGAGGGCAACTCCGGGACATCCTTGCCCTTGCCTTTTGTGGCGGCTTTCGCAGGGACCGGCGGCAGCAGGGACTCTTTGGGCACACTCAGCCGCGGCACCAGCGTCACCCCCATGCCGGCGGCCACCATGTGTTTGATGGTTTCCAGTGACGAGCCCTCAAAACTCCGGCGTATGCCTTCGGCGTTGCTGGAAAAGCGTGCGAACTCCGGGCAAACCTCCAGCACATGGTCGCGAAAGCAGTGACCGGTGCCCAGCAGCAGCATGGTTTCCTGCTTGAGTTCTTCGGCAGTGATGCTGTCGCGCGCGGCCAGCGCATGGGTGCTCGGCACCGCCGCCATGAAGGGCTCGTCGTACAGCGGCGCAATCGCCAGATTGGTGTCCGGGAAAGGCTCGGCCAGGATGGCGCAATCGATCTCGCCGGTGCGCAGCTCTTCCAGCAGCTTGACGGTGAAGTTCTCCTGCAGCATCAGCGGCATCTGCGGCGTGTGCGCAATGGCCTGGCGCACCAGGTCCGGCAACAGGTAGGGGCCGATGGTGTAGATCACCCCCAGGCGCAGGGCGCCGGCCAGCGGATCCTTGCCGCGCCGGGCAATCTCGCGGATGCTGTCGGCCTGCTCCAGCACGCTTTGCGCCTGGCGCACGATGTCTTCGCCCAGCGGCGTCACCGTGATCTCGTTGGCATTGCGCTCGAACAGCTTGACCTGCAATTCCTCCTCAAGCTTCTTGATCGCCACGCTGAGTGTGGGCTGCGATACGTGGCAGGCCTCGGCACCCCGGCCGAAATGTTTTTCGCGGGCGACGGCAACGATGTATTTGAGTTCGGTCAGCGTCATCGTGGTTCACCATTTCTATCACCCACTGAGGCCGTCGCCAACGATTGTGTCCGGGGGTCGATCCCCGCGAGCGGGGCCCCTCGCCCTGTCCCTCCCACAATCACAGCAACGATGTATTTGAGTTCGGTCAGCGTCATGGGCTTTATTGTGCGGCTTTTCGCGCAGCGGGGCGAGGCAGAATCCTGGGATCGCGTGAGGCACCCCTCCTGCCGGCCATGCAGACCGCAGACGCGGCGTGATGCACAGCGCCCGGCGGCAGGTTCAGGCCTTCAAAAACTCCGCCTTCCCCCCCAGCCACCTCAGGATATGCCGGTGCGCCAGTTCCGGATATTTGTCCAGCATCACCGGCGCCAGCGCGCGCGCCCAGGCCAGCAGCCCGGTGTCCGTGGCCAGATCGGCAAAACGCAGCAAAGGTGCACCGGACTGCCGCGCGCCGAGGAATTCACCGGGGCCGCGAATGTCCAGGTCGCGCCTGGCGATCTCGAAACCGTCCTGGGTCTCGACCATGGCCTTGAGCCGGGCCCGCGCGGTTTCGCCCAGGCGCGGCGCATCGCCGGTGGAATACAGCAACACGCAGGCCGACGCGGCCGCGCCGCGCCCGACGCGGCCGCGCAACTGGTGCAACTGCGAGAGGCCAAACCGCTCGGCGTGTTCGATCACCATCAACGAGGCATTGGGCACGTCCACACCAACCTCGATCACGGTGGTGCTGACCAGCACGCCGAGCTCGCCGCTGGTGAACTGCGCCATCACTGCTTTTTTCTCGGCCACCGGCATGCGTGAATGCAGCAGCCCGACTTGGGTGCCGGCTCCACCGCCGGGCCGCCCCAAGGCGGAGCCAGCCCCCTCGGGGGGCAGCGACCCGCGCAGCGGCGGAGCGTGGGGGCTATTCAGCGCCGCGCTCAGGGCTTCATGCGTCTGGGTGGCATTGATCAGGTCCACCGATTCGCTTTCCTCGATCAGCGGGCAGACCCAGTAAACCTGCCGGCCCTCAGCGAGCTGGCTGCGGATGCGCTCCACCACTTCGTCGCGCCGCGCCTCACTGACGACCTTGGTCACGATGGGTGTACGGCCCGGCGGCAGCTCGTCGATGGTCGAGACATCGAGGTCGGCGTAATAACTCATCGCCAGCGTGCGCGGGATCGGCGTGGCGGTCATCATCAGCAAATGAGGCTCCACCCCCGTTGCGGGCTCACTGCGTGTAGCCGCCTCCCCCCTCAAGGGGGCGACACCCTGCGGCCCGGCAGAGCCGGTTCCGCGGTGCCCCTGGTCAAGACCCTCCTCGGATCCGCCAACAGTCATCTTGCTGCGCAAAGCCAGCCGCTGCGCGACGCCGAAGCGATGTTGTTCGTCGATGATGGCCAGCGCCAGGTTCTTGAAAACCACCTTGTCCTGGATCACGGCGTGGGTGCCGACCACCAGCCCGGCCGCGCCGCTGGCGATCATCGCCAGCGCCTCACGCCGCTCTTTGGCTTTCTGGCTGCCAGTGAGCCAGGCGGTCTGAATGCCCAGCGGCTCCAGCCAGCCAATCAGCTTGCGGAAATGCTGCTCTGCGAGGATTTCGGTCGGCGCCATCAGGGCGCATTGCCAGCCGGCGTCCATGCAGCGCGCCGCCGCCAGCGCCGCCACCACGGTCTTGCCGGAGCCGACATCGCCTTGCAACAGGCGGTGCATGGGCAGGTTTTTCTGCAAATCGGCCGCGATCTCGGCGCTGACCCGCTGCTGAGCGGCGGTCAGGCGGAAGGGCAGGCGCTCCAGCAACTGTTCCTGCAAGGTGCATTCGGGCCCGTGCACAGGCGCCCGCAGCGCCGGCGCGCGCATGGCGGCCCGCACCCGCCGCGCCTGCAGTTGCGACAACTGCTGCGCCACCAGCTCCTCGGCTTTCAGCCGCTGCCACGCCGGGTGGCTGCGGTCTTCCAGCGTGGAGAGCGCAACATCAGGCTCAGGATTATGCAAAAATGATAGCGCCTCACGCAGGCCGGACAAGGGCTGCGGCAGGTTTTTGCTTGTAAATTCAGCGGGAAGGGTTTCCGACAGGTCAGCCCGCGCCAAGCCGCCCAGCACCGCCTTGCGCAGATAGGCCTGCGGCAGACCGGCCACCGTGGGGTAGACCGGCGTCAAGGCCGTCGCCAGTTCGCCGAACGCGCCCTCGATTCGAACGAGCTGGAACGCGAGCGCGGCATCACGA
>CBFGNA010000367.1:0-3282 GCA_965650045.1 uncultured Polaromonas sp. | reverse complement strand
AGGTTCTTGCGCTGGGCGCTGGCTTCGGTCTGGCCGATGATGGCCAGCAGGTGCTGGGTGTAGCGGTCCAGCAGGTCGAACAGGATGGCTTCCTTGCTGCCGTAGTAATGGTAGAGCCTGGCCTTGGACGTGCCGCACGCGGCCGCAATGTCGTTCATGCTGGCGGCCATGTAGCTGCGCTGCGCAAAACACTGGGCAGCGACGTCCAGAATGGCTTCGCGCTGGAGTTCGTGGGTGGCGGATTTGGGACGGGCCATGCGCGCTATTGTGAAGCAGCGCCGGGCCGCCGCTAAACTGAGGCGAATGGCTGCCGACCTGTCTTTCGCCCACTACTGCTGCGAGCTTCTCGGCAGTGTCGGCACCTGCACACCGCGCCGCATGTTCGGTGGTTTCGGCATCAGCACCGAAGGCATCAATATCGCGCTGCTGGCCAATCTGGGCGGCGGCGACACCTTGTGGCTCAAGGCCGATGAAGAAACCCGCGGACTTTTTGAGGCCGCGGGCTGCCAGCCTTTTGTTTATGCGGCCAAAGGCAAGGCCATGAAGCTCAATTACTACAGCGCGCCGGCAGAAGCGATGGAATCGCCTCAGCTGATGGCGCAGTGGGCCCGGCTTTCGCTGGACTGTGCCTTGAAGGCGCGCGCGGCCAAGGCGCTACGGGCGCGGCCGGTGGCGCGTTCGACAACAAAACGCGGCCCCAGCGCCAGCAAGCCGGCGCCCAGCAAACCGGCCGAGCCAAAAACCAGCCGGCCAGAAGCCGCGGCCACCAGACCCAGGGCGCCGCGCAAGTCCCGCAGCGGCTGAGCGACGCCGGCGCGCCAGGGCAGGCCCACCGCACGTTGCGCCAGCGCGTGCCGCGAAGGGCGGGCCAGCGCCACACCTGCAGCGGCCGGCAAGGGGTCCCAGCTGAAATAAGCCGGTGATGCGGGCGCTGCCTGCCAAGACTCCATCACCAGCACCTGACCCGGCAGCAGCCTGAGCTCTTCACCCGCCCCGAGAAAATGGTCGCCGCCGCGCACGCCGTCATCCTGGTGCGCATTGTTGAAGGTGAGCCACACCTGCCCGTGGGCGATGCGCAGCACGCCGGCCTGGGTGGGCCGCAGGGTCAACGCTCGCCCGACGCCCAGCTTCCAGCAGCCGGACAGTGCACCGGCGCCGCTGAATGTGTGCAGGAATTGAGAGGACTGGGGGGTCATGGCGGTTCTCCATCAAAAGCATTGGGTGAGTGGATGATCCTCGCGCGGTGCTTGGCAGTCCAATGAAATCGCGCTACGCTATTCATTCCTTAAACGCATCAATCAAAGTTTTTGCCATGCAGCATTCCCAGACCCATTTGCGCTCCCGGCCCATCTCTGCGGGGCAGCTGCGTGCCTTTGAGGCGGTGGCCCGGCACCTGAACTTCCGCGCCGCCTCTGAAGAGCTGGCGCTGACGCAATCGGCGGTGAGCCGGCAAATCCAGACACTGGAAGAAGAGGTCGGCCTGAGCCTGTTTCACCGCCACACGCGGTCGGTCGAACTCACGGGTGCGGGCGGCATTTTGCTGCGCGCCGTGACCCCTTCGCTGGAGCGTATTGACGGCGCGGTGCGGCAGATTCGCCAGAGTGCAGGCCGCAAAAGCGTGGCGCTCACCACGTTTGCCTCCTTTGCGTCAATGTGGCTGATCCCGCGGCTTGAAGCCTTCCAGCGTGACAACCCTGACATGGACATCCGCATTGATGCGTCGGACTCGGCCATCGATCTGGAGACCTCGGACCTGGACATTGCGCTGCGCTACGGTCCGGCCAGCCGCATGGCTTCGGCGGGCGCGATCCGGCTGTTCGGCGAGCAACTGACACCGGTCGCCAGTCCCTGGCTGCTCAAGAGCAGCCCGCGCCTGAAGAAGCCCGAAGACCTCGCACATTTCGCATTGATCGAAGCCGGTGATTCGCACGCCACCCACATGGAATGGCTGACTTGGCGGCGCTGGCTGGAGGTCAACGGCACGCCCAAGCTGGAAGGCAAGCGCTGGCTGTATTTCAACTACGCCTACCAGATGGTGCAGGCGGCGCTGACCGGCCAGGGCATCGTGCTGGCGCGTTTGCCACTGATCGCCGAAAGCCTGGCCTCGGGCGACCTGATCGAGCCGCTGCCACACCTGCGGCTCGAATCCCCGATGGCCTACTGGCTGATCGTCGGGCCGCGCAGCGCCGCCCGTCCCGAGGTCAAGGCTTTTTGCGACTGGCTGCTGGTGCAGGGGGCTTTGACCCGGCAGGCGATTGGCGATGTGCCGGACCCGGACACGGTGGACGACATTGATTGAACCGCGGCCGAAAGCTGCGAACCTCAATGCTACAAATTTAATAGCTGCTTGCGCCCGTGGTTAAAGGGCCAGAGGCAGTTTTGGCTCAAATTTTGAGCGCTTCACACTGAAGAAGGCCTTGACGTTGCGAACATTGGCGTCGCTGGTGAACAGGCGCTGCGCCAGCGCCAGATAGGCCGGCATCTCGCTGACGTGCACCACCAGCACAAAGTCCGGCCCCGGCGAGACGCGGTAACACTGCTGAACCGCGTCGTCCTGCACGGCGCGGCCCTCGAAGGCGTCCAGCTCTTCCGCGCCCTGCCGGTCCAGCGTGATTTCGGTGATGGCGGTCAGGCCGTGGCCCAGGGTCGCCGCCATTTTTTCCAGCGACAACACCGCGATCTGCCGCTCGATCAAGCCGGCGTCCTGCAGGCGCTTGACGCGCCGCAGACAGGTGGGCGGCGAGACATGCGCCGCCTCTGCGAGGGCCTGGTTGGACAGCGAGGCGTCGCGCTGCAGCTGATCCAGGATGCGCAGGTCGGCGCCGTCCAGGGCGATGGGACGCGGTAGAGATAATGATTTCATTCTTGATTATTTTGAATATTATGAAATTAATCGATATCCATTGAAATCTATGAAATTTTATTTCAAATAGATTAAAAATTAGCCAGATTAATTTTCTGAGGGTTGACTACCATCCTGCATCTCCCGCCGAAAGGATCTGTTTATGTGTGGCATCGTCGCTTCCGTTTCTACCCGCAACATCGTCCCCATCCTGGTCCAGGGCCTGCAACGCCTGGAATACCGCGGGTATGACTCCTGCGGCGTCGCCGTTTATGCCGACGGCCTCAAACGCGCGCGCAGCACCTCACGCGTGGCCGAGTTGATGGAGCAAGTGAGCACCGACAAACTGGAAAGCGGCACCGGCATTGCCCACACGCGCTGGGCCCCCCATGGCGCGCCAGCTGTGCACAACGCTCACCCGCATTTCAGCCACGGTGCCG
>CBFGNA010000366.1:0-3305 GCA_965650045.1 uncultured Polaromonas sp. | reverse complement strand
ACGTCCGACACCGCCAGGTTGAGCCCCTTGGCGCCGGTGGGCGGCACAATGTGCGCCGCATCACCGGCCAGGAACAGGCGGCCGTGGCGCATCGGCTCGGCCACAAAACTGCGCAGCGGCGCAATTGATTTTTCAATCGACGGACCGGTCACGATGGCGTCGGCCAGCTCGCGTGGAAAACGCATCGTCAGTTCGCCCCAGAAGCGGTCGTCGGACCAGTCATCGAGCCGGGTGTCCAGCGGCACCTGAACGTAATAGCGGCTGAGGGTGGGACTGCGCATCGACGCCAGCGCGAAGCCGCGCGGGTGGTTGGCATACGTGATGTCGGGCAGCGGCTGCGTTTCCGACAGGATGCCCAGCCAGCCAAAGGGATAGTCCTTGACAAACTCGCGTAGCACGGCGGGCGGAATGGCCTTGCGCGACACCCCGTGAAAACCATCGCAACCGGCGATGTAGTCGCAGTCCAGCCGCATCGCCTCGCCGCGGCATTTGAAGGTGACGTAAGGACGGTCTGTGTCCACATCCACGGGCAACACGTCTTCGGCCTCGTTCACCACGCTGGCCTGGCGCCGGTCGGCGGCGGCGTACAGGTCTTCCTGGATGCTGGTCTGGCCATAGGCCATGAAGCGTTTGTTGACGTGTTTTTTCACGTCGATGAAGAAGCTCTCGCGGCCGGCCCAGACCACTTTCATGCCGTCATGGGCATGGCCTTCGCGGTCCATGCGTTCGCCCAGCCCGCTGGCCCGCAACACATCGACCGTGCCTTGCTCCAGCACGCCGGCCCGGATACGCGACAACACATGCTCGCGGCTGCGCAGCTCCAGCACCACGCTGCTGATACCTGCGCGATGCAACATTTCCGACAGCAGCATGCCCGCCGGGCCGCCGCCAATGATGGCTACCTGTGTTTTCATCGATGTCCTGTTGTGGCTCTGGTGGTTGGGGGAGGGGCGTGCCCCGCCTTGTGAAGCCCCGATGGTAGGGAGCCGTGGCGATCAGGGGAAGTGATTGAATCTTGATCACGATAGACTTTAGCGATCACCCCACAGAGAAAGCATGTCGATGACCCTGCAGCAGTTGCGCGCCTTTCTGGCGATTGTCGAGTCCGGCAGTTTCCGCCGTGCTGCGCGGGAACTCGGCGTCTCGCAGGCCGGCCTGACGAACAGCCTGAAGGCGCTGGAGTCGGGGCTGGGCGTGCCGCTGCTCCGGCGTTCGGTGCAGGGCGTGGCCCTGACCGATGATGGCAAGCGGCTGCTCGCGCGCGCGCAACTGATAGACCGCGAAGCACGGCGTGCCATGGACGAAGCGAAGCGCCCGCGCGGCGAGGTCAGCGGCACCCTGCATGCCGGGTTCGGCCCGACACCGACAGGTGCCTTGCTGCACCTGGTGGTGCCCGACTTCCATGCCCGTTTCCCGGCGGTCAAGCTCAAGCTGGTCAGCGGCTTTTATGAACAGCTGTGGCCGGCGCTGCAGCAGGGCCTGATCGAGCTGGCCGTCACCGCGCTGCCCGACGAAGGCCCCGGCCCAGGCTTCGACAGCAAGCCGCTGTTCAAGAGCGACCTGGTGGTGGTCGGCCGGCGCGGCCACCCACGCGCCAAGGCCCGCTCACTGGAGGAGCTGGCCGGCTGCGAATGGATTTTGCTCGGTTCCCCCGGCGGGCCCGGTGGCACCACCTTGCGCTTTCATGCCGAACAGGGCCTGCCCGCGCCCCGCGTGGCAGCCACCTGCGAGTCCTTCACCCAGCTGGCGGCGCTGATTGGCGGGACAGACTGGCTGGCGCTGTTGCCCGCCGTGATGGTCGAGCGCGGCTTGCTGGGCAGCCAGGTGGTGCCCATCCGGCTGAAGGAACGGGCCCCCGGTTTTGACAACTGCGTGGTCTACCGGTCAGAGCTGCCCTTGACACCGGCGGCAGCAGCCTTCGCGGCGATGTGCGCGTCGTGTGCGCGGATTGTGGCGGGGGTTCAAGTCCCTGCCGCTTGACCCACGCTTGCTGGGAGTGTGGCTGAAAGCGCTGACCCGGCGTCCGCAGACTTGGTTGAAGCTGCGCCGCAGAAGCTCCGAGACAGGGCACCGATGGCGGCCCCTGTCGGGGTGGACTGCGCAATGGCAAGGCGCATGACTGTCCCTGTTTTTTTGTCGGGCCAGGCGGGCGATGGCGAGTTGCTGCGTTTGCTATGGTGTATTGCGAATGCACAATATATATTGCTAAAATGCAATATATGCCGGCCCGACTGATAGCCAGAGCCAAAGAAGTCAGGGACGATGGGTCGGTGGTTGAAATTGTTATTTGGGAGTTGCCGCAGCCGGTGCCGCCCTGTGGGCATGTCTACAAGTACCGGCTGTACTTCGGCGCGGGAGGCAAGTGCCGCGTTCGTTATGACAACGAGCGTGGCAAAGGCGACCATCGGCACCTTGGCGCGGTAGAGATGTCCTACCGCTTTGAATCGATTGCCCGATTGCTGGACGACTTCCAGCATGACGTTGAAACCTGGAGTGACACACCATGAAGGCCATCATCGAAATCGCACCGCGTGGCAGTGTATTCACCGCGGCCCGTGGTCAGCTCAAGGCGGCGGAAGCCAGCGCACAGCTTGGCGCCGACTATCACCTGAGCTTTGAATCGGCACGCACCCTGTTTACCGAACTGACGCCGGCACGCATTGACCTGCTTGAAGCGCTGCGCCGCTGCGGCCCGTGTTCGGTGTATGCGCTGGCCAAGTCCGTGGGGCGCAACTACTCCAACATTCACACCGACATTGGCAAGCTGGAAGAGCACGGCCTGGTGCGCCGCACGCCAGACGACACCGTGTTTGTGCCTTTTGAGGCGGTGGAGATTCATCTGGCGCTGGTCAAAGAGGCAGCGTAGGCGTTGGAGCGGGTTGTCAGTTAAATCAGCCTGCAGCCCTTGATGCGCTTGTGCAAGCAGCTATGAATTTGCTAGCAAATCACTGATGGGCCTGCGCGGCGTGGATCCCGGATGAGGTCCGGGATGACAGGCTGGAGAACGCCCATCTACACCTCGCTTCGCCGTTCGACGATACGCGACACCAGGCCATACACCACCGCCTGCTCGGCAGACAGCCAGCGGTCGCGCTCGATGTCCAGCAGCACGGTCTCCAGCGGCTGCCCGGTTTCCTTCGCGATCATGCGGGCGATGCGCTCTCTGGCTTTGATGATCTCCTGGGCCTGGATGGAAATGTCGGTGGCGGGCCCGCCTGCGCCGCCGCTGGGCTGGTGGATCAGAAAGCGGGTTTGCGGCAGGCAGAATCGCCGCTCTTTGGGTGCTGCCAGATAGAGATGCGTGG
>CBFGNA010000365.1:0-3307 GCA_965650045.1 uncultured Polaromonas sp. | reverse complement strand
TGCCGGTGGCTTTTGCCGGCGGCCTGGGCTGGGGAGCGGCCGACGTCCAGCAGCTCTCAGAGGGTGAAGTGGCCCGCCGCGCCGCGTTGCAGGATTACGGCCTGACCCTGCGCTGGATCGACAACCAGTCGCGCGACACCGCTGAAAACGCCCGCCAGCTCAAAGGCTTGCTGGACAAGGACAAGATCCGGCACATCGCCCTGGTCACCCAGGCCTGGCACATGCCGCGCTCCGTGCGGGCCTTCGAGCGCGCCGGCTTCACGGTCACGCCGGCCCCCACGGGCTTCATCCTCCCCAGCCGCAACGGTTTGCTCGAATGGCTGCCGTCCAGCGACGGTCTGGAGGCCTCGCGCGTGGTGCTCAAGGAATGGCTGGGTCTGCTGGTGCAGCGCCTGACCTGAGCTTGACGCCCCCTGCAGCGAGCGCCCCGGGCTGGCGGCACAGTGGTGTGTTGACGGACGGACGGCGACTCGTTACATTACTAACCAGTCAGTCAGTAACCATGTCCATCTCCAAATTCCTCTGCGAAAAAACCACGGCGCTGTCCGCCAAACGCGAACGGCGCAAGGAAGCGCGTCCCGGCGAACTGCTGGACGCCGCGCTCGACCTGTTTGTCGAAAAAGGCTTCACCGCCACGCGGGCCGAGGAAGTGGCCGCGCGCGCCGGTGTCTCCAAGGGTACGCTGTTCCTGTATTTCCAGAGCAAGGAAGAACTTTTCAAGGCGGTGATTCGCGAGAACATCTCCGGCCGCTTCAAGGAATGGAACGAAGAGTTCGAAACCTTTGAAGGCACCGCCGCCGAGATGCTGGGCTACTGCATGAGCACCTGGTGGAACCGCGTCGGTGCAACGCGGGCTTCGGGCATCACCAAGCTGATGATGAGCGAGGCCGGCAACTTTCCGGACATCACCGCCTTCTACCAGCAGGAAGTGATCCAGCCGGGGCAGACCCTGATACGCCGCATCATGCAACGCGGCATCGACCGCGGCGAATTCCGACCCGTGGACCTCGACTACGCCATTTACAGCGTGATTGCGCCCATGGTGTTTCTGGTGCTGAGCAAACATTCAGCCGGCACCTGTGGTGACCCGACCCTGCCCGGCAACGCCGAAAAATACCTGGCGGCCCAGGTGGAAACCATTTTGTATGGCCTGTCGGCCCAGGCGCCCGGCAAACCGGCGAAGGGCAAGGCATGAAACGCTCGATGAAGTGGGGCCTGGGCGCCCTGGTGCTTGTGTTGCTGGCAGCCGTGGTGCTGGGCGCGCTGGCGGCCCGCAAGTCCCGGCAACAGCCCCCGACCACGGCCGGCAAGGCCCAGACGGTGGTCGAACTGGCCGCCAGCGACGTGGTTCACGCAAAAATCCGCGAGCTCAACCAGGGCCTGGCTTTGTCAGGCCCGCTCAAAGCCGTGAACTCGGCCTTTGTGAAGGCACGCGTGGCCGGCGAACTGCAGGGCCTGACGGTGCGTGAAGGGGATTTTGTGAAAGCCGGCCAGGTGGTCGCGCGCGTCGATGCCGCCGAATACCAGTCGCGGGTGCAGCAGGCGCAGCAGCAGGCCGATTCGGCCCGGGCACAGGTCGAGATCGTGCAGCGCCAGTATGACAACAACCAGGCCCTGGTGGACCAGGGTTTCATTTCCAAAACCGCCCTCGATGCTTCCCAGGCCAACCTCAATGCGGGCAAGGCCAACCACAACGCCGCGCTGGCCGCCGTCGCGGTGGCCAAAAAATCGCTGGACGACACGGTGCTGCGGGCCCCGCTGTCGGGCCAGGTCGCGCAGCGCCTGGCGCAACCCGGCGAGCGTGTTGGTATCGATGCCAAGGTGCTGGAGATCGTGGACCTGAGCCGGCTTGAACTGGAAGCCAGCCTCAGCGCCGCCGATGCATTGACGGTGCGCCCGGGCCAGAGCGCCACGCTGCAGATTGAAGGAACGCCGCAGACCGTCGCCGCGACCGTCGCACGCATCAACCCCAGCGCCCAGGCCGGCAGCCGCAGCGTGCTGGTTTACCTGGCCATCGACAACACCGCGGGCACCGCGGGCCTGCGGCAGGGCCTGTTCGCCCAGGGCACGCTGGGCACGGCGCGGGCCACCTTGCTGGCGGTGCCCGCCAGCGCGGTGCGCACCGACAAGCCGGCGCCGTATGTACAGACGGTGGAGAACGGTCACATCGTTCACAAGCCTGTCGAGCCCGGCGTGCGCGGCAAGGACGCGGCGACCGGTGAGCCCCTGGTCGCGGTCAAGGGCCTGGCTGAAAACGCCGTGGTGCTGCAAGGCGCGGTCGGCACCCTGCGCGAAGGCACGGCCGTGCAGTTCACGCAGGCGCCCGTGGGCGCCGGGCCGGCTTCATTGGCCGCCTCTTCGCCCAAAGCGCTCTAGAGGTCCGGCGCCGTCATGTGGTTCACCCGCGTCAGCCTGAAAAACCCGGTGTTTGCCACCATGGTCATGCTGGCCATCGTGGTGCTGGGCCTGTTCTCCTACCAGCGCCTGCAGGTGGATCAGTTCCCGAACATTGACTTTCCGGTGGTGGTGGTGACCACCGAATACCCTGGCGCTTCGCCCGAGATCGTTGAGAGCGAGGTCACCAAGAAGATCGAGGAAGGCGTCAACTCGATTGCGGGCATCAATGCCCTGACCTCACGCAGCTACGAGGGGATGTCGGTGGTCATCATCGAATTCCAGCTGCACATCGACGGGCGCAAGGGCGCCGAAGATGTGCGTGAAAAAATTTCCTCGCTGCGCCCGCTGCTGCGCGACGAAGTCAAAGAGCCCCGTGTGCTGCGTTTCGACCCGGCCAGCCGCGCTATCTGGTCGGTGGCGGTCTTGCCCGATGCGTCGTTCCAGCGCGGCGACCGCAGCGCAGGGCCGCCCCAAGCAAGGTCAACCCCCTCGGGGGGCAGCGCAGCACACGAAGTGGCAAGCGTGGGGGCTGCACCTTCTGCTGTTGAACTGACCAACTGGGCCGACCAGGTGCTGAAAAAACGGCTGGAAAACGTGCGCGGTGTCGGCGCCGTGAATCTGGTGGGTGGCAGCAAGCGCGAGATCAACATCTACCTGAACCCGCAGGCCATGGAGGCGCTGGGGGTGACGGCCGAACAGGTCGCCAATGCAGTGCGCAACGAAAACCAGGACCTGCCGGTGGGTGCCGTCCGCTCGCTCGCCCAGGAGCGCGTCGTCAAGATTGACGCCCGCATGAAGCGGCCGGAAGACTTCGCAGACATCATCGTGGCGCGCAAGGCTTCGGGGGCCGGAGCGGCCACCGCCATCACCGTCGGGCAGGTCGCCACCGTGCGCGACGGCTCGCAGGAGC
>CBFGNA010000364.1:0-3312 GCA_965650045.1 uncultured Polaromonas sp. | reverse complement strand
GCCGCTGACCAGCACCGGCTCCTTGTAACGCTTGGGTACTTCAAACAGGGCGCCGAAGCCGCCAATGCCGGCCAGCACGCCTTCACGCATGGTTTTTTTGGCCAGCGGCTTGATGCGTTCAACCAGGGCGTCACCGGCGTCAATGTCAACGCCGGCGTCTTTGTAGCTCAGGGGGGAGGATGAGGATGAAGAGGAGGTCATGCTGCTGGGTGGGGTAGGCGGCTTCGCACGGGCACCAAGCCCGATAGAATCGAGCCCAGATTCTAAGGGTTCACCCCCAACCCAACCCAACCGGCTGTATGCAACTTACTTTCCCCCCCCAATGTGCGGCTGCCTGCTGTCCGCTTTTGGCGGATGCGGGCAGGCTGTCATGAAGCAGATCGCGCTGGACATCGGGCTGGCCTCGCCGCCCTCGCTGGCCAATTTTTTCGCCGGTCCGAATGAAACCGTGCTCAAGCACCTGGAGCTGTGGGCCGGCAACAGCCTGCGTTCGCCGGTGCCGACCTACCTGTGGGGTGAGCCGGGCAGCGGCAAGACCCACCTGCTCAAGGCTGTCGAGGAAGCCCTGCGTGTGCAGGGCGCGGCTGTCGGCTGGCTGGATGCCACGCTGCTGGAGCCGCCCGAGTTCAACGAAAGCTGGGCGGCCGTCATCCTCGATGACTGTCATCTTTACACCGCTGTCCAGCAGCAGGCGGCCTTCAACTGGTTCGTCAACGCCCTCAATGCGGCGGACGGTCATCCGCGCTGGGTGCTGGCCGCCGGGGTTTCGCCGCCGGCCGACTTGTCGCTGCGCGAGGATTTGCGCACGCGACTGGGCTGGGGCCACGTTTTTGCGCTGCAGGCGCTGACTGAAACCGACCGCCGCGCGGTGCTGCGCCAGGAAGCCGACGCGCGAGGCGTGTTCCTGAGCGACGAGGCCATGGATTTCATCCTGAGCCGCTTTTCGCGTGATCTCGGCAACCTGATGCAGTTGCTCGACCAGCTCGATGCGTATGCCCTGCAAACCCAGCGCGCCATCACCATTCCCCTGATCAAGTCCATGCTGGAGAACTCGTGACCTCATCTGCCAGCCCCGCCGTGCGCGGCGAAGGGCCGCCCCGAGCAAGCACCGCCCCCCCGGGGGGCAGCGATTTACGCGAAGCGAAGAGTGTGGGGGAAAAAATTGCCTTTTTCGACCTCGACCACACGCTGATTCCTTTTGACTCGGACTATGAATGGGGGGAGTTCACCATTGCGCTCGGCTGGTGCGACGGACAGGAATTCAAGCGGCGCAACGCCGAGTTTTTTGCCCAGTACCAGGCCGGCACGCTCGACATCCACGACTATGTGCGTTTTGCCACGCAGGCGATCCGGCAGCAGGGTGCTACGAATTCGATAGCTGCTCACGCCCGTTTTATGCGGGAAATCGTGCAAAAAGGCATACAGGAATCGGCCCTGTCGCTGGTTCGCAGCCACCAGCAGGCCGGCGAGGCGGTGGCGATTGTGACCGCCACCAACGAATTCGTGACGCGGCCGATTGCTGCGGCCTTCGGGGTGACCGAACTGATCGCCGTCGAGCTGGAGCGTGACGCGCAGGGCATGCTGACCGGCGCGATCCGGGGCACACCATCGTTTCGCGAGGGCAAGGTGGTGCGCGTGCAGCAGTGGCTGGCCGACCGGGGCTGGGACTGGGATGGGGTGGAGACCACGTTTTACACCGATTCCCTCAACGATCTGGCCCTGCTGGAAAAAGTCACCCACCCGGTGGCCACCAACCCCGACGAGCGCCTGCGCGCCATCGCCCTTGAGCGCGGATGGCGCATACTTGAGCTGTTCCAATGACCGGTGCGCTGCCCTGGCCCAGCCAGCACGGCCTGTCCGGCAAAATCTCCTGATTCAATGATCAAAAAATTTATCGACAAGCTGTTTGGCAAGTCCGACAACCCCGCCACCGGCGCCACGCGTTCCAAAAAACCAGTTTTCGGCCAGCGCCAGGAAGTCGGCCCCAAAGACCATGCGATTGATCCCAAGCTGGTCGATGACCGCGCCATGGATGTGGTGCGCACCCTCAAGCAGGCCGGTTACGAGGCCTACATCGTCGGCGGCGCGGTGCGCGACCTGCTGGTGGGCCTGCGTCCCAAGGACTTTGATGTGGCCACCGACGCCACACCCGAACAGGTCAAGAGCCTGTTTCGCCGTGCCTTCATCATCGGGCGGCGCTTTCGCATCGTCCATGTGATCTACGGCCGTGGCCGCGAACACGAGGTCATCGAGGTCTCGACCTTCCGTGCGCATCTGGACAGCAGCCTGGCCGAACAGGTCGGCGGCAATGAGCGCACCAGCAAAAGCGAACTGGCCGGCATGAAACACGCCGTGGATGCGTCCGGCCGGGTGCTGCGCGACAATGTCTGGGGCCCGATGGAAGAAGACGCCGCGCGGCGCGACTTCACCATCAACGCCATGTATTACGACCCGCAAACCCAGATCGTGGTGGACTATCACCACGGCATCCGCGATGCGAAGAAAAAAATCCTCCGCATGATTGGCGACCCGGCCACGCGTTACCGCGAAGACCCGGTGCGCATCATCCGCGCCGTTCGGTTTTCGGCCAAGCTGGCCGCGCTGGGCTTCAAGTTCGAAGACAAGACCGTGGCGCCGCTCAAGACCATGAAAGGCCTGCTGGCCGACGTGCCGCAATCGCGCCTGTTCGACGAAATGCTCAAGCTGCTGCAGACCGGCCACGCGCTGGCCAGCATCGCGCAGCTCAAATTCCTGGGGCTCAACACCGGCATTTACCCGTTGCTCGACGTGGTGGTGGACACCGCCGAGGAACCTTTCCTGCAACTCGCGCTGATGGATACCGACCGCCGGGTCGGCGAAGGCAAGCCGGTGGCGCCCAGCTTTTTGCTGTCTTGCGTGCTTTGGGCCGATGTGCGCCAGGGCTGGGAGCAACGCCGCCAGCGCGGTGAGCACGTCATGCCCGCGCTGCAGGACGCGATTGACGATGCCTTCAACGCGAAGATCGGTGATGTCTCGGGCCGCGGCAAGCTGGGCACCGACATGCGCGAGATCTGGACCATGCAACCGCGTTTTGAAAAACGTACCGGCAGCTCGCCGTATTCGCTGCTGGACCAGCCGCGTTTCCGCGCCGGCTTCGACTTTTTGCGCCTGCGTGCGCAAACCGGCGAGATCGAGATGGAACTGGCCGAGTGGTGGGAAAAATTCAGCACCGCCTACGACGACGAACGCCACGAGATGATCGAGCAGGCGCGTGTGGCGCAGGCGCAAAAGCCGCAGACCCCGCGTACCCGCGTCAAGCGGGTGGACGCCGAT
>CBFGNA010000363.1:0-3313 GCA_965650045.1 uncultured Polaromonas sp. | reverse complement strand
GTGGTGCAGGGTGAACGCGACCTGGTGGCCGACTGCCGCAGCCTGGCGCGTTTTGAGCTGCGCGGCATCCCGCCCATGGCGGCCGGTGCGGCGCGCATCCGCGTGACCTTCACCGTTGACGCCGACGGCCTGCTCAGCGTCAATGCCAAAGAGCAGGGCAGCGGGGTGGAGGCGCGCATCGATGTGAAGCCGTCTTACGGCCTGTCCGACGGGGACATTGCCCGCATGCTGCAGGAGAGCTTTGCGACTGCCCAGCAGGACATGCAGTCGCGTGCGCTGGCCGAGGCGCAGGTCGATGCTGACCGCATGCTGCTGGCCACACAGAGCGCACTGGCCGCCGATGGGGACTTGCTGGCCGAGGCGGAAAAGAAAGAGATCGACCGGCTGATGGCAGAGCTGGCACAGACACGGCAGCACGGCGACGCCGCCGGGATTGAGTCTGCCGTGAAGGCCCTTGCTGCCGGGACCGAAAACTTCGCCGCACAGCGCATGAACCGCGGCATCCGGCAGGCACTGGCCGGCAAGAACATCGCCACGGTCTGAGAACCGAACCACCATGCCCATCATCAAGATATTGCCCCATCCCGAGTATTGCCCACAGGGCGCCGAGGTCTCGGCCCCGGCCGGAACCTCGATCTGCGAGGCCCTGCTCGACAACCGGATCAACATTGAGCACGCCTGCGACATGAGCGCAGCCTGCACCACCTGTCACGTGATCGTGCGTCAAGGGTTCGGCTCACTCAACGAGCCCGACGAAACCGAGGAAGACCTGCTTGACCGCGCCTGGGGACTCGAACCCCAGTCCCGGCTCAGCTGCCAGGCCTTGCTGGCCCAGAGCGACGTGACTGTCGAGATCCCGAAGTACTCCATCAACCACGCCAAAGAGAACCACTGACCCCCACGCTTGCCACTGCGTGTGCTGCGCTCCCCTCCGAGGGAGTAGTTTTTCCTTGAGGCGGCCCGGCCGAAAAACATGGGCCGAATCGCGCAGCTATCATTGTCACCATGCGTCAAATTGTTCTGGACACTGAAACCACCGGCCTGTCCGCAGAAAACGGCGACCGCATCATTGAAATCGGTTGTGTCGAGCTGGTGGGGCGCAAGCTGACCGGCAACAACAAACATTTCTACCTGAACCCCGAGCGGGACAGCCATGAAGATGCGCTGAAGGTCCACGGCATCAGCAACGAATTCCTGCGGGACAAGCCCAAGTTCGCCGCGATTGCTGACGAGCTGCTGGCTTACCTGGAAGGTGCAGAGGTCATCATCCACAACGCGCCTTTCGATATCGGCTTCCTGAACAGGGAGCTTGAGCTGATGGGCCGCGGCCCCATCACCGAGAGCATCGCCAAAGTCACCGACAGCCTGATGATGGCCAAGGAGCTGTTTCCGGGAAAGCGCAATTCGCTCGATGCGCTTTGTGATCGCCTGGAGGTTGACAATTCAGGCCGTACCCTGCACGGCGCCTTGCTTGATGCCGAGCTGCTCGCGGACGTCTACATCAACCTGACTCGCGGACAAAACGCGCTGGTGATGGATGTGGGGGGCGCGAGTGCAGACGGCGGGCGCGTCGAACTGATCGACCTGAGCGGCTTCGATTTGCCATTGCTGTTGGCCAATGCACAGGAAATCGCTGCCCACGACGCCCTGCTGACGGACATCGACAAAGCCAGCAAGGGAAAAACCATCTGGCGTGTCCCCGAGAACGCAGGATAAAACCGCTATAATCTGAGGCTGACCGACAGGGCGGTTAGCTCAGGGGTAGAGCACTGCATTCACACTGCAGGGGTCGCAAGTTCGAAACTTGCACCGCCCACCAGAACACAAGCCCCAAGTCCTTGCGACTTGGGGCTTTTTTTATGCCGGGTTGTATCCGGCCGTTGTCTGAGGCGGGATTCAGAAGCGGTATTTCAAACCCAGCGTGGTGGCATTGATGTTTTCGCGTCCGACTCCCGCAAATTTGAAGTCATGACGGTCCCATTGCAATACCGCTGACCAGCGTTCCGAGAAGTCGTAGCTCACGCCGGCGCCCACCGACAGGCCGAAACCGTCTTCGTCACCGGCCGTCACACCGGAACCGGGCACAGATGACACGCTGGTACGGCCGTAGGTCGTGCCCACCTTTCCGAACAGGCTGAACGACTGGCTCAGGGGCAGTTTGCCGACCAGGCTGAGGTTGATGCCCTGGGCTTTGGTGGTGCCACCGCCGCGGCCGATGTCGCCCATGTCGATGTAACCGAGTTCCAGTCCGAAATTGTTGTTCAACATGCTGCCACCGTAGATGCTGTAGGCATCGTCCTTGTCGCCGCAATTAAAGGCGCCGGTGCCGCAGCCCTGGCGGTAGCTGGACTGGCCGGCATTGAAGCCGATGTAGCTGCTGTTGGGCGCGTACCAGGACGAGGACGCACTGCTGCTGGTGGAATTGCCTGAGGTTTGCGCCTGAACGGCGGAAGCGGCGCCGAGCACGGCAACAGCCAGTGCGAGGCTGGAAATGAGAGGTCTGGATGCGTTCACGATGTTTCCTTGGTGAATGAAAAGTGCCCCAAAACGAGGCATGGCGCGCTATGTACAAGCACCAATTTAGGGTTTCAACCAAGGGCTTCGTGTGGGAGCTGCCCTGTCACCTGTGTAGGACAAGACGGACCGCCGGAAACCGCAAAAATCTGCTCTTTTCTGTCTCGTTGTCGGCCTCGCGTTGCGCTGCCACTGTTGTGGACTACTGGGCCGCCCAACCCCCATCCATGTTCCAGGCGACACCGCGCACATTGTTGCCAGCAGGTGAGCAGAAAAAGACGGCCAGCGCCCCGAGTTCTTCGGGCGTGGTGAATTGCATGGAGGGTTCTTTTTCGCCGAGCAACTGGCGCGTCGCTTCATCGTTGGAGATTTTGCCGGCCACGGCTTTGGCATCAACCTGTTTTTGAACCAGCGGGGTGAGCACCCAGCCCGGACAAATCGCATTGCAGGTCACTCCGGTGGTGGCGTTTTCCAGCGCCGTGACCTTGGTCAGGCCAACGATGCCGTGTTTGGCAGCGACATAGGCCGACTTTTCTGCGGATCCGACCAGGCCGTGCACAGAGGCCACGTTAATGATGCGTCCCCAGCCCTTGCCCTTGTCGGCGGCTTGCATGGCCGGCAAGGCCAGGCGCGTGGCATGAAAAGCACTGCTCAGGTTGATGGCGATGACAGCGTCCCAACGCTCGACCGGAAAGTTTTCGATCTTTGCCACATGCTGGATGCCGGCGTTGTTCACGAGAATGTCCACCTGGCCGAACTTGTCGGCGGCAAACTTCATCATGGCCTCGATTTCGGCGGG
>CBFGNA010000362.1:0-3321 GCA_965650045.1 uncultured Polaromonas sp. | reverse complement strand
CTTCGCCGCGCTGGACGCGCTGACCGCCGCTGCTGAAAAAGGCGATGGCAACCTGCTGGATCTGAGCATCAAGGCCGTGCGCCTGCGCGCCACGGTGGGCGAGGTCAGTGATGCCCTCGAAAAAGTTTACGGGCGCCATCGCGCCGATACCCAAAAGGTGACCGGTGTGTACGCTGCTGCTTATGACTCGGCCGAAGGCTGGGAAAACCTCAAGACCGAAATCAATACCTTCGCTGAAGAGCAGGGCCGTCGCCCGCGCGTGATGATCTCCAAACTCGGCCAGGACGGCCACGACCGCGGCGCCAAGGTGGTGGCCACGGCCTTTGCCGACCTCGGCTTCGACGTGGACATGGGCCCGCTGTTCCAGACGCCGGAAGAATGCGCGCGCCAGGCGATTGAAAACGACGTGCATGCGGTCGGTGTCTCCACACTCGCCGCCGGCCACAAGACCCTGGTGCCGGCCATCATCGCCGAGCTGAAAAAGCAGGGCGCCGACGACATCATCGTGTTTGTCGGCGGCGTGATCCCGCGGCAGGACTACGAGATGTTGTACGAGGCCGGCGTCAAAGGCATTTACGGCCCTGGCACGCCGATCCCGGCCAGCGCCAAGGACGTGCTGGAGCAGATCAAGGCTGCGCTGAAGTGATGCGTCATTTGTCTGGCCCACAATCCAAGACCGTTCGGGCTGAGCTTGTCGAAGCCGCCTGTCCTGAGCGGAGTCGAAGGAAGCTTGTCGAAGCCGCCTGTCCTGAGCGGAGTCGAAGGAAGCTTGTCGAAGCCTCTTTCTCCTGATGCACTTGTGAAACCGTTCTTCGTCTATCTCCTGCACTGCTCTGATGGGTCGTATTACTGCGGTCACACAGACGACCTGGACGCGCGCCTGCAGCAGCACCATACAGGACAGATCGGCTATACATCCACCCGCAAGCCTGTTGAACTTGTCTGGCAAGGGGAGTTTGAGACGCGCGAGGGAGCGATTGGCTTTGAGCAGCAGATCAAGGGTTGGTCGCGGGCTAAGAAGGAAGCACTGATTCGTGGTGATTGGGATGAGATTAGGCAGCTTGCACGATCTGTTTCCGCCGTTCGGGCTGAGCCCGTCGAAGCTGTTCCGAATGCTCAGGGCGGACAGGTGAATGAGACAAGCCCTTCGACAGGCTCAGGGCGAACGGATGGGTGGCTCCAAGGTATTCTGCGCGGCGACGCCCCCGCGCAGCGCCGCGCCATCGCCAAGGCCATCACGCTGCTGGAGTCAACCCGTGCCGACCACCGCTCGCAGGGCGACGAACTGCTGACCGCCTTGCTGCCGCACACCGGCAAGGCTTTTCGCCTGGGCATCAGCGGCGTGCCGGGCGTCGGCAAATCGACCTTCATCGAGGTGCTGGGCCTCTACCTGATCAAGCAGGGGCACCGCGTGGCGGTGCTGACCATCGACCCCTCGTCAAGTGTCTCCGGTGGCTCCATCCTCGGCGACAAGACGCGCATGGAACAGTTGTCGGTCCACGAAAAAGCCTACATCCGGCCCAGCCCGTCGTCGGGCACCCTGGGTGGCGTCGCCGAGAAAACCCGTGAGGCCATGCTGGTCTGCGAAGCCGCGGGTTATGACGTGGTGATTGTCGAAACCGTCGGCGTGGGCCAGAGCGAAACCGCAGTGGCCAACATGACTGACATGTTCGTGCTGATGCAGTTGCCCAATGCCGGCGACGATTTGCAGGCGATCAAGAAGGGCGTGATGGAGCTGGCTGACCTGGTCATCATCAACAAGGCTGACATCGACGCCGACGCCGCGATGCGCGCGCAGGCCCAGATCACCTCGGCGATGCGGCTGTTCGGGCTGGTGAACAACGCCATGGGCGCATCGCAGGCCGAAAACTTCGACAAGACCTGGCACCCGCAGGTGATCCAGCTCAGCGCACTGCACAACACGGGCGTCGATGCTTTCTGGACCGCGGTGACACAGTTCAAAACGATTCAGACCGCCAATGGCCGGCTGGCCGCGCGGCGTCAGCAGCAATCGCTGGCCTGGATGTGGGAACGCATTGACGCTGCCCTCAAACAGGCCTTCCGCCAGGACCCGGCGGTCAGCGCCGTGTTGCCGGCAACACTGGCCGATGTCGCCGATGGCCGCATCCCGGCTTCGACTGCAGCACGAAATCTGCTTGCAGCCCACGCCAGCCGGGCGCAGGCAGCTATCAAATAAATAGCATATTCAAAGACAGAGAGAAAACACACCATGCAGGACATCCTCGAACAACTGGAGAAAAAGCGTGCCGCAGCGCGACTCGGCGGCGGGCAAAAACGCATAGACGCCCAGCACGGCAAAGGCAAACTGACGGCGCGCGAGCGGCTGGAGTTGCTGCTCGACGAAGGCACGTTTGAAGAATGGGACATGTTTGTCGAGCACCGTTGCACCGACTTCGGCATGCAGGACAACAAGGTGCCCGGTGACGGCGTGGTGACCGGCTACGGCATGATCAACGGCCGCCTGGTATTTGTCTTCAGCCAGGACTTCACCGTCTTCGGCGGGGCGCTCAGCGAGGCCCACGCGGAGAAAATCTGCAAGGTGATGGACCAGGCCATGAAGGTCGGCGCGCCGGTGATCGGCCTCAACGACTCCGGCGGCGCGCGCATCCAGGAAGGCGTGGCTTCGCTTGGTGGTTATGCCGACGTGTTCCAGCGCAACGTCATGGCCTCGGGCGTGGTGCCGCAGATCAGCATGGTGATGGGACCTTGCGCCGGTGGCGCCGTGTATTCGCCGGCCATGACCGACTTCATCTTCATGGTGAAGGACAGCAGCTACATGTTCGTCACCGGCCCCGAGGTCGTGAAAACCGTGACCCATGAGGAGGTGACGGCCGAAGAACTGGGCGGCGCCACCACCCACACCACGCGCAGCGGCGTCGCCGACCTGGCGTTTGAAAACGATGTGGAAGCACTGTTGATGCTGCGCCGGCTCTACAACTACCTGCCGCTGAACAATCGCGAAAAAGCACCGATACGCCCGAGCGCCGACCCGGCCGCCCGCATGGACCTGAGCCTGGACACGCTGGTGCCCGAGAACCCGAACAAGCCCTACGACATGAAGGAGCTGATCACCAAGACGGTGGACGACGGCGATTTCTTTGAACTGCAGCCCGAGTACGCCAAAAACATCATCATCGGGTTTGCGCGCATGGAAGGCCAGAGCGTGGGCATCGTCGCCAACCAGCCGCTGGTGCTGGCCGGCTGCCTGGACATCAAGAGCAGCATCAAGGCCGCGCGTTTTGTGCGCTTTTGTGATGCCTTCAACATCCCGGTGATCACCTTTGTCGATGTGCCTGGTTT
>CBFGNA010000361.1:0-3326 GCA_965650045.1 uncultured Polaromonas sp. | reverse complement strand
ATTGCCCTGCCCGGCCGCGACGGCATGGACGTGCTGCAGGCGCTGAAACAAGCCTGGCCGCAGCTGCCGGTGCTGATGCTCAGCACCTACCCCGAGAAGCAATACGCGGTGCGCTGTATCAAGCTGGGCGCGGCCGGTTACCTCAACAAAAGCGCCAACCCCGATGACATGATCGCCGCGGTGCGCAAAGTGGCGGCCGGCGGTTTGTATGTCTCGGCCCTGACTGCCGAGGCGCTGGCCAGCGCGGTCGGCGGCAGCAACGGGCGCAGCGGCGCCGAAGCGCTGTCGCACCGCGAACACCAGGTGTTCCGCCTGCTGACGGCGGGCAAGTCTGTCGGCGAGATCGGCACGCAGCTGGGCCTGGCGTCCAACACCGTCAGCACCTACCGCCTGCGCATCCTCGAAAAAACCGGCACCAAGAACGACGTGGAGCTGGCGCTTTATGCCGAGCGCCACGCCCGGGCGCCGGCCAGCCCCTGAACCCGGGCCGCTCGCGGCGCTGTCCTACGGCTGCTTGGGTGGTGGCTGCTTCACAAGATTTGTTGCACCGACCATGCTGTCTGCAGACGGCCACACCGGCTCGCTGTATCCACACATAACCATTCAGGAGAATTTCATGACCACCGTATCCGACGTGATGACCCGCGACGTGCGCAGCCTCGCGCCCACCGACACCGTGGCTGACGCCGCACAGGCCATGGAACAACTCGACGTGGGTGTGATTCCCGTGTGCGAGGACGACAAGCTGCTGGGCGTGGTGACCGACCGCGACATCGTGCTGCGCGCCGTGGCCAAAGGCCTGGACGGCAGCACTGCGCTGAGCCGGGTGATGAGCACCGATGTCCGCACCGCCCGTGAAGACGACGACATGGACACCGTGCTGGCCGACATGGCCTCCAGCCAGATCCGCCGCCTGCCGGTGCTGGACAGCGAAGAGCGCCTGATCGGCATCATTTCCATCGGCGACATCGCGTTCAAGGGCCAGGACGAAGAAGACGTCGGCCAGTCGCTGGGCGAGATTTCCGCACCGGCCTGATCCAGCGCTTGCGGCGCTGAACAGCGCACTGCGCGAAGTTGGTGCAAAGCCGGGTGCGTCGCGCTTGCGCAGTTCACGTCTACCCCTTCGCCCGCCCCTTGTAAAACCCCGCCCGGTGCACCCCGCTGCCGCCGGCGCGGCTTTTCTGCGCCCGATTCCGCCGGTTTTGTAGTGGGCGCCCTACACCCCGTCATTCCAGCAACAGCGAATTGCGGCGCAGGCCGCCCTGGAGGCCAAAGTGGCCCGCTGCTTGCAACACAGCCGCATCTTCAACTGAAAGGTGCGTGCCATGTCCGACCGTTTCTCTCCCTACGATGCCGACCGGCCCCTGATGCTCAAATGCAGCTGCGGTGGTGACCACACCCCGGCCGATCACCACAAGGAAATGAACGTCGACAGCGCCGCTGCCGAGTTGCGCCAGCGCAGCCTGAGCAGCGCGTTCGAGAGTTATTCAGACAACTTCATTGAAGCCACCCTGGTCAAGGCGCTGTTTCCGCAGGACGCGGTGCGCCGCCGCTTTCTGCGCGCCGTCGGCAAGGGCACGGCCATGGCCGCGATAGCCAGTGTGCTGCCCGTCGGCACCATGCAGGCCATGGCGCAGGACAAGGGCAAGCTCGAAAAAACCAACCTCAAGATCGGCTTCATCCCCATCACCTGCGCCACGCCGCTGATCATGGCGCACCCGCTGGGTTTCTACAGCAAGCAGGGGCTCAATGTCGAAGTCGTCAAAACCGCCGGCTGGGCGCTGATCCGCGACAAGATGATCAACAAGGAATACGACGCGACGCACTTCCTGTCGCCGATGCCGCTGGCCATGTCCATGGGTGTGGGCTCGAATCCGGTGGCCATGAATGTGGCGACCATCCAGAACACCAACGGCCAGGCCATCACGCTGGCCAACAAACACAAGGACAAGCGCGACCCCAAGATGTGGAAGGGCTTCAAGTTTGCCGTGCCCTTTGAGTTCAGCATGCACAACTTTTTGCTGCGCTACTACGTGGCCGAAGCCGGCCTGAACCCCGACACCGACATCCAGATCCGCGTGGTGCCGCCGCCTGAAATGGTGGCCAACCTGCGCGCCGGCAATATCGACGGCTACCTCGGCCCCGACCCGTTCAACCAGCGCGCGGTGTACGAAGAAATAGGCTTCCTGCACATCCTGACCAAGGACCTGTGGAACGGCCACCCCTGCTGCGCCTTCGGCACCAGCACCGAGTTCATCCAGAAGAACCCCAACACCTTTGCCGCGCTATACCGCTCGGTGCTCACGGCTGCCGCCATGGCGCGCGACCCGAACAACCGCGAGCTGATCGCCAAGGTGATCTCGCCGCAGGCGTATCTGAACCAGCCCGAAACCGTGGTGGCGCAGGTGCTGACCGGCCGTTTTGCCGACGGCCTGGGCAACATCAAGACCGTGCCTGACCGCGCCGACTTCGACCCGATTCCGTGGCAGTCGATGGCGGTGTGGATGCTGACGCAGATGAAGCGCTGGGGCTACGTCAAGGGCGACATCAACTACAAGCAGATCGCCGAAAAAGTCTTTTTGCTGACCGACGCCAAAAAACGCATGGCCGAACTCGGCCAGAAGCCGCCCGAAGGCGCTTACCCCAAGTTCACCATCATGGGCAAGGTGTTCGACGCGGCCAAGCCTGACGAGTACGTCAAGAGTTTTGCCATCAACAAGATGGGCTAAAAAACCAGCAAAACGCCGCCACCACCCGCCCGTTCGGGCTGAGCCTGTCGAAGCCTCTGTAGAAGATATGGAGCGCCCTTCGACAAGCTCAGGGCGAACGGAAAGAGGGAACCAGCCCCCGCGGTTGGTAACGGCAACCGCAAACCGCTGACCACACCATGAACCTCTTCAGAACCTTGAGCTTTCGCGCAGCCATCGTCTCGGCCCTGCTGTTTGTGGCCTTCATGGCCATCTGGTACGCGGCGACGGTGCAGCCTGCCGGCACCGGCGGCAATGTCACCGGCATGACGGCCGAGCAGATCGAGTACCAGAAGATGATGGGCAAGGACCCGGGCAGCACCAAGGCGGGCGGCTTTCCAACGCCGCTGCAAATGGGCCAGACCGCGTGGAAACATTTGTCCGATCCGTTTTACGACAACGGCCCCAACGACAAGGGCGTCGCGATCCAGCTCGGCTATTCGCTGGCGCGTGTTGGCCTGGGTTTTCTGCTGGCCTGCCTGGTCGCCATTCCGCTCGGGTTTGTCATCGGCATGTCACCGCTGCTGCGCCGTGCGCTGGACCCGTTCATCCAGGTGCTCAAACCGATCTCACCGCTGG
>CBFGNA010000360.1:0-3327 GCA_965650045.1 uncultured Polaromonas sp. | reverse complement strand
AGCCTGGGCGCGGGTAGCTGGAAACCGGAACGTACTTCAGGGACGTGAGGATTGCCAGACAGGACCCGCAACGACGGATCACAGCCGCGCAGTAGCCGTTAACCGCCGCAGCCGCCGAGGGTGACCTTCACTTCCTTCACGGCATAGAAAAACTTGTCGCCGACCTTGGCCAGCGCGTACACGTTGGAGGACTGCCCCATCTTCAGGTTGGTCGAGACGCTGGCATCGGTGCCGGCGGGAACGTCAAACACGGCGGCCAGCGCGTTCGGGTTTTTCTCGACCACCATGGCCAGTTGTGTGGTGCCGGCGATGTTGCTCTGGGCGCCGACGCGGACCACGCTGCCGTTTTCCGCAATTTCGGGGGCCTGCAGGACGACGTCCTTGCTTTCAACCGCCGCAGCTGTGCCGCCCAGCGCCTTGACGGCTTCAGCCAGCGACTTGCTGTCAAAAGCGGCCTTATTCCAGACCGCCGCGGTTTGCGCGCGGGCTGGCGACAGGCCGGCCGAGGCGGCCAGCGCCAGCGCAGTGGCGCCTGAACCGGTGGCGAGAAAATGACGACGTTCCATGCTCTGAACTCCTTTGGATATAACTTCAGCGTATTAAAAACTTGACTCGATTGGACACAAAAATGCGGGGCGCGAACAGGGTGTTTATCCCGAGCCGGACCACCTGAAACAGAGGATCATGGCGCGGCCTGCCCAGCCATCCAGCGCGCCAGCTTGCCGGCGTCGGCTTCGCTCAATGCTTGCGGCGGCATCGGGATGCTGCCCCAGACGCCCTGACCGCCAGACCTGATTTTGCCCGACAGGTAATTCACCGCGTCAGCGCGGCCCTTATATTTGTTCGCGATGTCCTTGAAGGCCGGCCCGACGATCTTGCTGTCCATGCCATGACAGGCCACGCAGGCGTTTTTTTGTAGCAGCGGCATCACGGCAGACGTGCCTGACGCCATGCCTGAAGCTGCGGCCGGCTCCGCCTTTGCTATATTTTCAGGAGCTGCCTGCGCTTGACCAGCAAGGGCTGGAGCCTGTTTTTCCTCCAAACTCGCGGGCGCAGGGCGGCTGGTGTCCGCGCCGCGGCTGCCGCCGATCAGGCGCGACTGGTCGGCCAGCTGCCCATGCGCGTTGCGGGCGTGTTCCGGCAAGGCGCTTTTGACCGTCACCGCTTTTTTACAGTCGTGCATGCAGCTCGACCCCTGCACGTCAGGTTGGGTCAGGCCACCGAACTCCTTGCCAGGCCACATGGCATGCGCCGTGGTCATGCCCTTGCGGTTGGGTAAACGCTGCTGCACCTCGCGCATGTTGGCATCGGACAGGACGAAGTCCGCCGGAACGATGTTGCCCAGGTTCAGGATATAGGCCGTGACGGCATAAACCTCATCGGGGCTCAGCGACTTGGGCGCGTTCCAGGGCATGGCGCGGTTGATGTAGTCCCACAGCGTGGACAGCGTGGACACCTTCATCAGTGTGGTGCGCTGGGGCTGGTTCGCCCCCGGCAACAGGCTGCTGACCCGGCCGGTACGCACGTCGTCGGCCGATGTGCCCCCGGCGATCGGCGTGAAAATTTCGGACAACTCGCCAAAACTGCCATGGCAGGAGGCACATTGCGCCTCCCAGAGCACTTCGCCCTGGTGCACCGAACCCTGGCCCTTGGGCAAGCCCTTGAAATCCGGGCGCACATCGATGTCCCAGGCCTTGACCTCGTTGGGGGTCGCGGGGCGGCCCAGGCCCGGAAATTTTTCCGCTGTACCCGCGGCAGATGCCGAAGCCATCCACAGCGCAAGTCCCAGCGCGACCGCTGGTTTAAGCCAACTGGACATTGCTCACCTCGCCGTTCTCCGCCAGTGCCCAGGACTGGATGGCGTTGTTGTGATAAATGCTGCGGGAGGCGCGCACCTTGCGCAATTCATCGTAGCTCGGCTGGATCTGGCCGGTTTCATCCACGGCCCGGCTCTGGAAGAACGCTGGTTTGCCGTCCCAGACGAAGTCGGCGTTGAAACGCGTCAGGCATTTGGACAGCACCGGGCCTTCGAGCCGGGCCGGCTTCCAGTTCCTGCCGCCGTCCATCGAAACATCCACGCGTTTGACCTTGCCGCGGCCGCTCCAGGCCAGGCCGGTGATGCTGTGAAAGCCTTTTTCAAGCAGCACCTGGCCACCGCTGGGCGAGGTGATGACACTCTTGACTTCCTGGATGCTGGTGTATTGCCGGTGGGTGCCGTCGGGCAGCAGGTCCACGTAATGGATGGTTTCATCCTTGGTGGCATAAGGCATGTCGCCGACCTCGATGCGCCGCAGGTACTTGACCCAGCTCACGCCCTGCACGCCCGGCACCACCAGGCGCAGCGGATAGCCGTTTTCGGGGCGCAGCATTTCACCGTTCTGGCCATAAGCGACCAGCACCTGGCCGTCCATCACCATGCTCATCGGGATGGTGCGGGTCATGCCGGAGCCGTCGGCGCCCTCGGCGAGTATGAATTTCGCGCGTTTCAAATCAACGCCGCACATCTCCAGCAAGGTCCGCAGCGACACGCCGGTGAACTCGCTGCAACTGAGCATGCCGTGGGTGTACTGCACCGTCGGCACCGCCACGTTGCCCCACTCCATGCCGGTGTTGGCGCCGCATTCGATGAAATGCATGCGGCTGGTGCTGGGCAGGCGCATCAGTTCATCCATGCTGAACACCGTGGGTTGCCTCAGCATGCGCTCGTCCGAGCCGTTGATCATGAGCCGGTGCTTCGAGGGATCGATATCCCACCAGCCCTGGTGATGCCGCTCAAAATGCAGGCCGCTGGGCGTGATGATGCCGAACAGGCCCTGCAGCGGCGCAAAACTCACGCTGGACTGCGGCACACGCGTCAGGCCCGGGCTCTGCCGGCGCTGCAGGTTTTTCTCAAACTCGCTGGGCAAGCCGTAAGGGCGCGCCGCCACCGGCTGGCCCAGGCCCTTGCTGTGTGCCGGCAGGTTCACGATGGCCGGGTCGTCGCCCGCCTGGGCCAGCGCATGGCCGGCGGTCATGCCGCTGGCTGCGGCAGCCATGGCGCCGGCGAGAAAACCGCGGCGCCCGGCGCGAACCGCCTGGATCTGCTCGCGGTCGAGGAAGTTTTCGGGCGCGCGGCGGATGAAGCGGCTCAGCATGGGCGGCCTGCTTTCACCGGTGCCAGGGTCTGGCCCGGAATGGCTGCGTCGGGCTCATCGAGTTCGATGGCGATCTGTGTGCAGACGCCGCGGCACAGGGCCACGGCCTTTTCGCTCTGCACGCGGTAAATCACCTGCGTGCCATCCTTGCGTTTGGCCAGCACCCCCGTGCGGTACAACACCGCCAGGTGCT
>CBFGNA010000359.1:0-3333 GCA_965650045.1 uncultured Polaromonas sp. | reverse complement strand
CATCGTGGATGATCCAGAGCGGGACCGAGCGCATTTATTACAGCGGCGACTCCGGCTACTTCCCGGGCTTCAAACAGATCGGCGAACGCCTGGGTGGTTTCGACATTGCCCTCATGGAAAACGGCGCCTACGACGATTACTGGCCCTCGGTCCACATGACCCCCGAAGAAACCGTGAAGGCTTTCCAGGACCTGCGCGGCAAGCTGCTGTATTTGGTGCACAACAGCACCTTCGACCTCGCCTTCCACACCTGGCGCGACCCACTGGACAGGGTGGCGGCGCTGGCGGAAAAGCAGGGCCTGCCGCTGGCGACGCCGGAGATTGGGGAGGTGCTGACTTTGGGCAAGCCGCGAACGAATGTGTTGTGGTGGAAGGCGCTGCGCTAGCGACAGGCGCCTGCGGGGCGGGGCGCAACATGCTGGATCGCCTGCAGCCCTTGTGCTGAAATAAGGCCCTTGTTTTTTCGGGGAGCCGCCATGTGCCGCAACATCAAGACCCTGTTCAATTTCGAGCCGCCCGCTACCGAGCTGGAAATCCGCGACGCCTCACTGCAGTTTGTGCGCAAGCTCAGCGGCTTCAGTGTGCCGTCCAAGGCCAATGAAGCCGCTTTTGATCTGGCGGTGGAGGAGGTCGCCGCCACGGCGCGGCGCCTGATCGCCTCGCTGGTGACGCATGCCGAACCGCGCAATCGCGAAGTTGAAGCCGAGAAGGCGCGGCTGCGGTCGGCAACAAGATTTGGATCGGGCGGGGCCGCCTGAACAGCGGCACCATGCGCCCGTTCACCTTCGGCGGCCGTCAGTGCGCGCTGGACTTCGAAAACAGGTTGATGACCAGCACGCCGGCGATGATCAGCCCCATGCCGGCCAACGCGGGGGCGTCGAGCTTCTGGCCGAACAAAAACCAGCCGATGATCGAGATCAGCACAATGCCGACGCCTGACCAGATGGCGTAAGCAATGCCCGTGGGCATCGTCTGCAGTGTGAGTGACAGAAAATAAAAGGACACGCCGTAGCCAGCCAGGGTGGCGATGCTGGGAAGCAGTCGCGTGAAGCTGGCGGAGGCCTTCAGCGAACTGGTGGCAAGCACCTCCGCAACGATGGCGACGGCCAGGAACAGGTAGGATTTATTCATGCCCCGGACTCTAGGCTGCATGGCGCGCACCGTCCAGCATCGGCCCGTTTGCCCCCGCGCTGCAGCGGGGTCAAACGCTTGACGCTTTGGTTGAACAGTGCGCACACCGCCTGTCAGCCTGTGGCAAGTGAGGTGCCGATACTCAAGGTTTCGGTCAAGGTTTCGGCTTGACGAACGAACAACAAAGGAGACCCCCATGTTCAAGGCCCTGCAACTCAACAAATCCGATGCCGGCTTTTCGGCGTCAGTGGTTGACATCGATGAATCGCAACTGCCGGACGGTGATGTGCTGGCGCAGGTCGAATATTCCACGCTGAATTACAAGGACGGCCTCGCGATCACGAACAAGGGGCCGGTGGTGCGCAGCTGGCCCATGGTCGCGGGCATCGACGGCGCCGGCACGGTGCTGGAGTCCAGCGACGCGCGCTGGAAGGCGGGCGACAAATTCATCCACAACGGCTGGGGACTCGGTGAGACGCGCTGGGGCCTGATGGCCGAACGTGCGCGTTTGCAGGGCGAGTGGCTGGTGAAGTTGCCGAAAACCTTCACCACGCGCCAGGCCATGGCCATCGGCACGGCGGGTTACACCGCCATGTTGTGTGTGCTGGCGCTGGAAAAACACGGCTTGACACCGGGCGATGGCGAGGTGCTGGTCACGGGCGCCACCGGTGGTGTCGGCAGCGTGGCGGTTGCCTTGCTGGGCAAGCTGGGCTACACGGTGGTCGCGGCAACCGGCAAGGCCAGCGAGGAGGCGTATCTGAAACAACTGGGTGCCGCATCGATCATTGATCGCAGTGAACTGTCGGCCGCCGGCAAGCCGCTGCAAAAGGAGCGCTGGGCCGGCGTGGTCGATGCCGTCGGCTCCCACACCCTGGCCAATGCCTGTGCGCAAACGCGTTACGGCGGCGTGGTGGCGGCCTGCGGGCTGGCGCAGGGCGCGGACTTTCCGGCGACGGTCATGCCCTTCATCCTGCGCGGCGTGACCCTGGCCGGCATCGACAGCGTGATGGCGCCGCTGGCGCGCCGGCAGCAGGCCTGGGACCGGCTGGCCACCGACCTGGACCCGGCCCGGCTCGATGCCATGGTCGAGGAAATTTCCTTGAGCCAGGCGGCAGAAAAGGCCGCGGACTTGATGGCGGGCAAGGTGCGCGGCCGCATCGTGGTCAAAATCTGAGTTGCAACAAAAAACCATCCGGAGACAAGCCCATGACGAGTTACGCCGACTTCTACCGCCGCTCCATCAATGAGCCCGATGCCTTCTGGACCGAGCAGGCAAGGCTGATCGACTGGCAGCAGCCTTTCACACGTGTTTGCAATGACGACAAGCCGCCCTTTGTGCACTGGTTCGAGGGCGGCAAGACCAACCTCTGCCACAACGCCGTGGACCGGCACCTGAAAGACCGGCCAGACCAGGCCGCGCTGATTTACGTTTCAACCGAAACCGGCACCGAGAAAACCTACACCTTCACCGAACTGCACCGCGAGGTGCAGCGCATGGCGGCCAGCCTGCAGGCGCTGGGCGTGCACAAGGGCGACCGCGTGCTGATCTACATGCCCATGGTGGCCGAGGCTGCGTTTGCCATGCTGGCCTGCGCGCGGCTGGGCGCGATCCACTGCGTGGTGTTCGGCGGTTTCGCCAGCGGCTCGCTGGCCTCGCGCATCGACGATGCCACACCCAAGGTGATCGTCAGCGCCGATGCCGGATCGCGCGGCGGCAAGATCGTGCCCTACAAACCGCTGCTCGATGAAGCCATTCGCCTGTCGGCCCACAAGCCTCAGGCGGTGCTGCTGACGGACCGCGCGCTGGCACCGATGACCCAGGTGGCAGGGCGCGATCATCTCTGGACCGACCTGCGTGCCGCGCACCTCGATGCGCAGGTGCCCTGCGAATGGCTGGACTCGACCGACATCAGCTACACCATCTACACCAGCGGCACGACGGGCAAACCCAAGGGTGTTCAGCGCGACACCGGCGGTTACGCGGTGGCGCTGCACGGCGCGGTCCGGGGCACCGTGGACGTCGCCATGTATGTCAACCTTCTTGCGGACGCCAGGACGGTCGGCTTCTCCGTCTACCTCGCCGAGACCCGGATGACCGACGCCGATTGGCGCGCGCTCGGCTCGGCGATCGACCAACGCGGGATTGCGACGAGACCGGAATGAGGCGTTGACCCACGTGATCCGACCAACGGCGACTGACAG
>CBFGNA010000358.1:0-3334 GCA_965650045.1 uncultured Polaromonas sp. | reverse complement strand
GCCGTATTCGCCCAGGCCGGAGTTGACGATGGCCCGCGTGACCGGGTCGATCACGCCCAGCGTGGACAGCGAATAGGCAAAGATGCCGGCCAGCGACACCACCAGCAGGATCACGGCCGAGAGTTCACCCGACTCGCGCAGGATGATGAACAGGTCGCGCACCTTGATGGTCCGGTAGATCACCATGCCGACAAACAGCCCGTAAAACACCGCGACGACGGCGGCTTCGGTCGGTGTGAACCAGCCGGCGCGCATGCCGCCCAGGATCAGCACCGGCGCGGCCAGGCCCCAGGTGGCTTCACGGAAACTTTGCCAGAAGGCCGGGCGCGGCATGGACGCTTCGAGCGCGCCCATCTTGTGTTTGCGCGCCATCCAGACGGCGGGAATCATCAGCGCCAGGCCGGCCATCACGCCGGGGATCATGCCGGCGGCAAACAGCGCCGGCACGGAAGCGCCGGGCACCATGACCGAATACACGATGAAGGCAATCGACGGCGGGATCAGGATGTCGGTGGCGGCGGCGGCGCCGACCACGCTGGCCGAAAACGCCGGCGGGTAACCGGCGCGGCTCATCGCCAGAATCATCACACCGCCCACCGCAGCGGCATTGGCCGGGCCGGAGCCGGAAATGCCGCCCAGGAACATGGCGACCGCAATCGCCACCAGCGGCAACATGCCGGGACCGCGGCCGACGATGGCCACCGCAAAGTTCACCAGGCGCAGCGCCACACCGGAGCGGTCGAAGATGGAGCCGACCAGCACAAACATGGGAATCGCCAGCAGCGGGTATTTGCCCAGGCCGGCGTAGAAGTTTTGCGGCACAGCCAGCAGGCCGAACCACTGCACGTCCGAGTTGGCGAGCGCGATGCAGGCGGCGCCAGCCAGGCCGAGCGCCGCGCCGATGGGCACACCCAGCAGCAACAGCACGATGAACGCAACGAACAGAAGAGTTGGGATCATGACAATGCCCCCACGCTTGTCACTACGTGTACGGCGCTGCCCCCCGAGGGGGCGTTCGCTTGCTTGGGGCGGCCCGGCGCGGCGCGGGCAGGAAACACCTCCGCGCGATGCGCTGCGGTGCTATTCGCCTTGGGAACGGCCCGGCGGCTCATGCCCTGCGCCCCCGACGGATGAACAGGCCCAGCGCGCGGCCGGCAATCGCCACCGACATGACGGGCAGCCAGATCGTGTACCACCACTGCGGCACGCCAATGCCGGGGGAAGTTTCGCCGTAGGTGATGTCGTCGTACACCATGCGGGTGCTGAGCACGGCGATCAGGGCGAACAGCAAAAACACCATGATGGCGCCGAAGCGCGCGAGTGCGCGCTGGCGTGCGGCCGAGCCGCTGTCGGCAAAATATTCAATGCGGATCTGCCGGTTGCGCGCGACCGATGCCGAGCCGGCCACCAGCGCCAGCACGATCATCAGGAACACCGAAAACTCTTCCGTCCACGCAAACGACTGGTCGCTGAAATAACGCACCAGCACATTGGCAAAGGTGATGAGCGCCAGCAGACCCATGACGATGACGGTCAGCCAGTCCTCGATGGCCAGCGGAATGACGGTGATTTCGTCCTGGTCGGCAGGATTGGGCGAATCGCCCGGCAGGGGGGTGGTTTCAGGCTGTGACATGGAGGTGAGGCTGGAGATTAGGGCCAAAGCGGGCGCCCGGCCATTGGGGGATACCTTGAACGGATTTTGTTTACAGGGGCGCGTCAGCCCACCAGCTTGCGCGCGGCCGCGGCGATGTCGGCGGCTGCAATGCGCGACTGCGCCTCCAGCACCGGCGCGTAGCCGACCGGAATCCTCGGTGCGCCCAGGCGGCTGACCTGGCAGCCCACGGCTTCGGCGGCGGTGGCGGCGATTTCGGCGCCGAAGCCTGCCGCCTGCACCGCCTCATGCACCACCAGCAACTTGCCGGTCTTGCGGCAGGAGGCCAGCACCGCTTCGCGGTCCCAGGGCCAGATGCTGCGCAAATCGATCAGCTCGACGTCGATGCCTTCTTTGGCCAGTTCTTCGCAAGCGTCGGCGCACACATGCACCTGCCGGCTCCAGCTCACCATCGTCAGGGCGCTGCCCGGTCGCACGGTGCGGGCCTGGCCCAGCGTGGCGACCGCGCCGGTATCGACCTTGCCGGAGAGGCCCCACAGCGTCTTGTGTTCCATGTAGACGACCGGGTCGCCGCTGGCCAGCGCTGCGCGCAACATCGAGAAGTTGTCCTGCGGGGTGGCCGGGCAGACCACCACCACGCCCGGCAGGTGAGCGAACCAGCTTTCAAAGGACTGCGAATGCTGCGCGGCCGAGGAATCCCAGATGCCGATGGGCATGCGCACCACCATGGGCACACGCCCCTGGCCACCGAACATGAAGCGGTTCTTGGCGGCCTGGTTGACGATTTCGTCCATGCCGCAGAGCGCAAAGTCCACCACGCGCATCTCGACCACCGGCCGCAGCCCGGCCAGCGCCATGCCGACACCGGCGCCCAGAATCGCGGCCTCGCTGATCGGCGTGTCGATCACACGCTCAGCGCCGAAGCGCGCCTGCAGGCCTTTGTACTGGCCGAAGATGCCGCCGCGGCCGACGTCTTCGCCGATCACGACGACGTTCGCGTCGGCTTCCATTACATCGGCGACAGCCAGCGCGGCCGCCTCGGCATAAGTCATCAGCGCCATGTGCCGGCTCCCGTGGTTTGCACATCGGTGAAAGCGGCCGCAGCGTCCGGCCAGGGCGCGGCATCGGCCCCCGCGACGGCGGCGGCAACCTCGTCATCAGCCTGGCGTTCAATGGCGGCGAGCACGCCCGCATCGCCGCCGTCCTGCAGGTAGCGGGCACGGGCGCGAGCGACCGGATCGGTTTTCAGCGCTTCTTCCAGCTCCGCCGGATTGCGATAGGCGGCCGGGTCCACCGAGACGTGGCCCTTGACGCGGTAGGTGATGGCGTGCAGCAGGCGCGGGCCAGCGCCGCTGCGCACCTGCGCCACCAACGTGGCCGCCGCGTCGAACACCGCCAGCACGTCGTTGCCGTCCACCTTGACGGCGGGAATGCCGAAACTTTCCGCCCGCACCGAAGCGCCCTCACCGGCCGTCATCGGGCCGCTGGCGGTGGTGGCGCTCCAGCGGTTGTCTTCGCAGACAAACAGCACCGGCAACTTGTAAACCTGCGCCCAGTTCAGCGCTTCGAGAAACGGCCCGCGGTTGATGGCGCCGTCACCGAAAAAGCAGACGGTGATCGCATTGCGCTTCTGGATCTTCTGGGCATGGGCGGCGCCGACAGCAATCGGCAACCCGGCGGCGACCACCCCGTTGGCGCCCAGCATGCCGACCGAAAAGTCCG
>CBFGNA010000357.1:0-3347 GCA_965650045.1 uncultured Polaromonas sp. | reverse complement strand
CCACCAGCATCAGCGAAGAAGACGCGACCAGCGTGACCGGCGTGAAGTCCTTGACGGTGTTGTAGTTGAGCTTGGGGTACATGGCCTCATTGATGGCCTGGGTGCCCACCATCATGATGAACAGGGTGTAGCCGTCCGCTGGCGATTTGGCGACCATCTCCGCGGCCAGGTTGGTGCCGGCGCCCGGCTTGTTGTCGATCAGTACCGGTGTTCCCAGCGAGGTGCTGAGTTTCTGCCCGATCCCGCGTGCCAGGATGTCCGATGGCCCTCCCGCTGCAAACGGCACGACCAGCCGAACCGGTTTGTCGGGCCAGGCGGCATGAGCGGACACTGCGGACAGCGCCGCTGCGGCCGTCAGCGCCGCCATCGCGGCACCGGATGAAACCTGCGCAAGCATTTTGGAAAAAGCCATGTTTTTGTCTCCTGATGAATAAAGAACTGCGGTGAAAAAAGAATTCAGAACGCGTGGGTAGGCAGCGTCCCGCTGGCGAACTCGCGCAGGCGCTCGGCATCCGGCGCATAACCCAGGCCGGGACGGGCAAGCTGGTCCCGGCCGATGGCGCCGTTCACGGGCGCCAGCGGCTGGCCGCAGACATCCCGCGCCAGGTAGCGGTTGGACATGCTGAAGCCCCAGGCCACCTCGCGCAGGGCAAAGCCGGCGTGTGCCGTTGCCGCTGCGGAAATCGTGGTTTCGGCCACCTTGCAGGCCAGGTTGACCTGCATGCCCAGCCTCAGGCACAGGCGGCCGGCTTCCACCAGCGCCTGGGTGCCCCCCAGCTTGATGAGCTTCAGGCTGACGCCCTGCGCGGCCTGCGCCTGCTGGTGTGCCGCGATATCGTTGATGCCGTGGATGGATTCGTCGGCGCACAAGGCCAGGCCACTGGCGCGGTGCAAGGCCGCCATGGCGTCCACCTCGCCCGCCGGGAAGGGTTGTTCCAGAAACGCCATGCCGTGGGCCACGCCCCTGGTTGCGATGGCGCCGGCCGCCTCGGCCGACAGCGACTGGTTGGCGTCTGCCGACACCACATCACCGGAAAGGGCCTGGCACAGCCGGCGGACGCGCTGCAGGTCAGCTTCAAGCGCACCCGCACCGACCTTGATTTTCCATTGCCGGTAGCCCTCGCGCCGCAGCCTGGCGGCTTCCTCCAGTTCCGCCTCCACGTCGCCAGACGCCAGCATGTGCAGCATCTCGATGCGCTGCGTGCAAGCGCTGTGATCTTCCCCGGCCAGCAGCGCGTGAAGCGGCAGACCGGCGCGCTGGGCCAGCAGGTCCATCAGCGCGGTTTCGATGCACGACTTGGCCGAAGGGTTGCCATACAGGATGCTGTCCAGAAGGCGGGGAATGGCGGCGGCACCCGGGACGGCTGCGCCGGTCAGCCGCGACGCCAGGTACTGGGTGCTGGCGTCAATGCTGCCCAGGGTTTCGCCGGTCATCAGCGGCGCGGCGCTGGCTTCGCCCCAGCCTTCGCGCCCCTCTTCGTCGGTGATGCGCACCAGCAGGGTTTGTGCATGCGTCAGGACCTCGCCGGCCATCTTGATCGGCTTGCCCATGGGCACCTCCAGCGGGTGCAGGTGGATGCGGGTGATTTGCATGGCGGCTGGTATCAGCGGGTGCTGCGTGGCATCACGCGCGCTGCGGCGCTGCCTGTGGTCGCAGGTCGAGCACGTCAAACGCTGCCTTCAGGCGTTTTTCATAGGCGGCGCGTTCGGTGCCCGCACGCTCGGCCGGCCACTCCATGAAGCCGGCGCCGGCTTTCATGCCGGTTTTGCCTTCTTTCAGGTTGGCAGCGACACAGTCGGCCAGCACCTCGGTGTTCGACAGCGAAGGGTAAATTTCCACACTGGCGTTGGCCATGCTGTCCCAGCCGGAAATTTCCTTTTGCAGCACCGGGCCGGCAGCCGCGTAACGAAAGCCGAAGCTGTAGCGCACGGCGGTGTCCACGTCGGCGGCAGAGGCGATGCCGCGGTCGATCAGCGACAGGGCTTCGCGCATCAGCGCGTGCTGGATGCGGTTGGCCAGGAAACCCGGGATGTCCTTGCGCACCAGCACCGGTTTTTTACCGACGCGGCGATACAGTGCGCAGACGGCCTCGCCCAGTGCCGGGTCGGAATCCTCGCCGAGCACCACTTCGACCAGCGGTACCAGGTGGGCTGGCATGAAATAGTGCGCGTTGAACATCCGGCTGCGGCTGGCCAGGCCGGCGGCAAGGCGGGAAATCGGAAAGCCCGAGCTGTTGGTGGCCAGCGGAATGCCTGCCGGCACGCGGCTGTCCAGGGATTCAAAGATGGCTCGCTTGAGCGCGAAGTCCTCGGTGACGGTTTCAATCACCAGCGTGACGCCCTGCCAGTCCTCCCAGTGGTCGATCTCGCCGGCTGCATGCGGCCGGGCGTCGGGTGGGGCGCCTGACAGCTGGCTGGCGGTCGCCAGTGCCGCCCCCAGCGCGGCCTGTGCCTTGTCGCGGCTGCGGCCCAGCACCACCACTGGCACGCCTGCCTCGATGAATCCGGCGGCGATGCCGACACCCATCGTCCCGCTGCCCAACACCACAATCCTGTCCATTCTGCTTTGCTTCCCGGGATTCACCCATCACGCCGATATCGGCTGCTTGACTTTACTTATCCGGATATGTAAAATTAAACGATTTGATCTTGCAATCCGGAATTGGAAATATTACATTACTTTAGCTTGTAAAGCTACCCGTGACTCAGCGCCAACCGTTTTGAGGTTGTCCGCATAAGTTGAAAATTCGATTCAAACAAACAGGAGTTTTTTGTGTACAACCCCTTCCAGAAGCCGGAACTCATCAAGGCCGAAGTTTTCATGTCCATGCCGGCCAAGTTCCGCAAGAAGCAACGTTCCGGCTGGTCCGACCCGAACCGCCAGGGTGCCGAGGTGGAATGTTTTCTGGAAGGCCCGTCCTTCGACCGCGAGGGCAACCTGTGGTTTGTCGATATTCCGTTTGGCCGGATCTTCCGCATCTCCAAAGCCGGCGAGTGGGAACTGGTCACCCAGTACGACGGCTGGCCCAATGGCCTGAAGTTCCACAAGGACGGCCGCGCCTTCATCACCTGCTACAAGCAGGGCCTGCTGGTGCTGGACACCAAGACCGGCAAGATCGAGAACGCCCTCGGCAGCATGTACAGCGAGAGCTTCAAGGGACTGAACGACCTGCATTTCGCCTCCAACGGTGACCTGTACTTCACCGACCAGGGCCAGACCGGCATCGCCGATCCGACGGGCCGGGTCTTTCGCCTTAGCGCCGACGGCCGTCTTGATCGCCTGGCCATCAATGTCCCCAGCCCCAACGGCATCACGCTCAACACGCAGGAAAAACACGTGTTCGTCG
>CBFGNA010000356.1:0-3355 GCA_965650045.1 uncultured Polaromonas sp. | reverse complement strand
AATTTCGACACCCAGTTCTTCTTCCAGTTCGATGATGGCCTTGGACACCCCGGGCTGGGAGGTGTGAAGGGCGCGGGCGGTCTCGGTGAGGTTGAGGTTGCGCCTGACGGCCTCCTGGACAAAGCGGAACTGATGCAGATTCATATGCTGTTTTGGCTATTTATTTGTTTTTATTATGCCTGTTTATAGCTAAGGACTGGCCCGGGCTGGCCGATTCAGCGCTCAGGAGAGGGCGATGGCCGCCATCAGGGCGGTGATCTCCGGGTGTTCTCCTGCCGGTGCCATCAATTCGATGGGCACGTCCGGGTGGCTGGCCCGCAGTTGCGCAAGCAGTCGCGGCAGGTCTTCGCGTGCATGTTTGCCGACACCCAGAAAAAGCGGAAAAACCCTTAACTGACGGGCGCCGGCAGATATTAAATCCATAGCGCACTGGGCGAGGTCGGGGGTGCTCAGTTCGAGGTAGGCGCAGCCTACCAAGGCCTCGGCATCGCGTGCCCGGATCGCGCCGGCCACTGCCTCAATGGGCAGATGCCACTGCGGATCGCGCGAACCGTGGGCGAATAGGATGATGCCGCGGCGAAGCATCAACGCCTCAACACCAGCCAGCCAAACGCCGCCAGAGAAATCGCCATGTACAGCAAGCCGGGGGCGGCGGCGGCGAGCCAGGGTTGCCAGGTCTGCAGGTTGCCGATGTAGCCGAACACGTTGTTGAGCAGGAAAAAGCTGATGCCGATCATCACGCCGCCAAACACGTAGCCTGAAATCCCGCCGCTGCGGAAGTGCAGGTAGGCAAAGGGCAAGGCCAACACCACCATGACCAGACAGCTCAGGGGGTAAAAGACCTTTTTCCAGAACTCGATCTCATAACGCTGGGCGGTCTGGCCGTTGGCCGTCAGGTGCCGGATGTAGGTGAACAGGTCGATGGTGCTCATGCGCTCCGGCTTGAGCACCGCCACCGACACCATCTCGGCGCTGATCCCGGTCGGCCAGCGCAGGCGTTCGAGCTTGTTGATGGTGATCTTGGCGGATTCGCGGCCTGCGCTGGTGCCGCTGGGTTGTGCCGCCTTGACGGAAAACTCGGTGCGCGTCACGCCTTCAAGTTGCCAGGAGTCATCGGCCGCGAACTTGCCGGCTGACGCCTGGGTGATGGACACCAGCAGGCCCTTGTTGTCAAACTCGAACACGCGCACACCCTGCATCTCGTTGTTGGAGCCCAGCGCCCCGACATTGACCACATAGTTGTTGTAGGGCTGTTTTTCCTTGAGCCAGGCGCCGGTTTGCCCAATGGTGATGCGGCCCTGGTAACGCGCCTTGAGCAACTGCGCGCTGCGGTCGGCGGCTGGCGCCAGGTAGTCGCCCACCGCAAAACACAGAATGGTGAAAAACGCCCCCAGCGTCAGCAGCAGGCGCAGGGCGCGCCAGGGCTCCAGCCCGCTGGTGCGCAGGATGGTGTATTCCGAGCTTTGCGCCAGGCGCGCCATCACGAAGATGGTGCCAATCAGCACCGAGATCGGCACCAGTTCATACAGGTGGCTGGGAATCAGCAGCGAGACGTACAGCAGCGCGTGCCGGATCTGGTAGGTGTTTTCGTCGGAACCGAGGACGCCCGCGGCATTTTTGCCGAGGTATTGCAGCTCATCGACCAGGTCAAAGAAGAAGAACAGGGCCAGGAAGCCCGCGGCCACAAAGGCAATGGAGCCCAGCACCTCGCCATAAATCAGGCGGCGTATGGTTTTCATGCGGACACCTTCTCTTGGTTACGACCGGCCGGGCGCCCGCGTTGCCGGCTGGCGACGCTTTTGAAGGTCCAGTTCAGGTGGCGTTTGGACAGCCACACCAGGGCCAGCAACAAGGCACCCCCATGCAGGGCCAGCAGAAACGGCGCGAAATTGGCCACACCGACCGTGATCCAGTTCTGGCCCAGGTTCAGCAGGTTGTGATAAACCACAAAGGTGAACAGCACGAAGATCAGGTTGCCGCTGCGCCCGGCACGCGGGTTGACGCTGGCCAGCGCCAGCGCAATGACGACAAAGTTGACGGCAGCCAGCGCCATCCCCAGGCGCCAGGCCAGTTCACCCTGGTTGCCGCGTGTGGGCGTGCGGATCAGCTCGCGGGTGGACTTGGATTTTTCGGGCAGGTTGGCGCCGTTGATCAGCACACTGTCGCCGGCCTTGCTGCCGTATTCCTCGAACTCCGTGATTTTCAGCGCCGACTTGCCGATTTCGCTTTCAAGACGCTGGCCATTGTTGAGCAGCAGCAGTTGCGAGTCGCCGACATTGGCAATGCGGCCCGAGCTGGCCGTGGTCACCGAGTTTTTGCCTTTTTCGGTGGAGGCGATGAACACATTGTTGCTGGCCTTGCCCAGGCTGGTATCCCGGTCAATAAAAAACACCCGGTGGCCGCTGGACGACTCCTGGAACTGGCCGGGCGAGACGCGCTCAAGGTCGCCCCGCTGCTCGTAGCGGTCTTTCATGTCTTGCGCCTGCTGGTTGGACCAGGGCCAGACAAACACCGACATGAGCGTGATGACGAGAAGCACCGGCCAGGCAAAACGGAACAACGGCACCAGGAAGAAGCCCAGGCCGCGGCCGCTGACGAACCAGACCACCATCTCGCTGTCACGGTACATGCGTGACAGCGTGCTGACCATGGCGACAAACAGGGACAAGGTCAGGATGATGGGCAGGCGGCCCAGCGCCGAATACCCCATGACCATCATCACGTCCTGCGGATTGACACTGCCTCGTGACGCCTGCCCGAGCGTGCGGATCAGGATGATGGTGATCACGATGGTCAGCAAAACCACGAGGGTCGCACCGAAACTGCGCGCCAGTTCCTTGCGGATCGAAGATTGGAATAACATTAACGGAAACTTTGCCCTTTCTGACCGACAACCCACGACCTGATCGCTGCACCGGCAGCGCCAATCCCCAATTATGGACTTTGAACTCAAAACCCTGACCCCTGAGCGCATTTGCGCTGAAAAATGCGACGCGCTCATCATGCTGGTGGGGGCAGAGTCACCGTCAGGCAAAGACGCCTTGTCCACGCTGGCAGCGCTTGCCCTCAAGTCCGGAGATTTCGAGGGCAAGGCCGGCAAACTTCTCAGCGCCTACCGGCCACAAGGCATCAGCGCCACGCGCGTCCTGCTGGTGGGCGCCGGTGATGGAAGTGCCAAAAGCCTGCGCACGGCGGTTCAGGCCGCGATCACCACCCTGAAAACAGGCAATGTCCGGCGTGTGGTCGTGAAGCACGACGGTCGAACCATCGCCGAGTTCCCGCTCACCGCCGGGGTCGTCGGTGCCGTACTCGCACCGGTGCTTGCCGCGATCGGCGCTCTCCTCGCACTGATCAA
>CBFGNA010000355.1:0-3365 GCA_965650045.1 uncultured Polaromonas sp. | reverse complement strand
CCTTTCATTTCAACGTGCCGGACAAGCTGGCCTATGGCTGCCGGTTGTTGCGCAAGGCCTGGGCACGCGGAACCCGGGTGGTGGTCACTGGGGAGGCCGACACGCTGCGCAGGCTGGACCAGTTGCTCTGGACTTTTTCACCGCTGGAGTTCATCCCCCACTGCCGCCTTGATGCGCCGCAAGCCATGGTGTCGGTCACGCCGGTGTTGCTGGCCGAAGCGATCAGCGATAGCCCCCACCATGAGGTTTTGTTGAACCTGGGCAGGCAGGTCCCGGCCGGATTTGAACGGTTTGAACGCTTCATCGAATTGGTGACCCAGAACGACGACGACCGGGTCGCCGCGCGAAGCCGCTGGAAACATTACGCAGACCGCGGTTACGCCATGCAGCGGCACGACCTTGCCGGGGAGGCCAGGGCGTGAACCGGGCCACCCCGCCGCAGCGCTTTGTACCGACCCTGACCGAGGTGGTTCAGCCGGTGGCTGTGCCGGGGCCGGGCACCGCCGCAACCGAAGTTGCCGCGCCGGACGCACAGCGTTTGCAGGAGCAGATGGTGCATCGGGTGATGCAGCGGGTGGACCTGACGCTGGACCGGCTGCTGCGGGAAACCGTCGGGCGCCTGGTGCTGGAGCACACCCAGGCCCTGGCGCCCAGCTTGCGCGACGAAATCGAGATCGTGGTGCGGCAGTCGGTCAACCAGGCTTTTGAGCAGGAGCTTGCCAGCCAGTGGCCTGACAGGCTTCAGGGCGACTCGTGACGGACCGCCTGGCCCTTGCCCGTAACCATTTGTAGTACGGTGGCCGGTGTCGCCCGGCTTAGGGCTGCCAGCTATGGTGCAGGCGTGAAAATTGCGATATCTTCGGTGCGGTTGGGCAAACCATGTTCTCAACCTTGATCGGTAATTTCCTAATTGGAGTGTATTTATGCAAATGAAATGGACTGCGGTCGCTTTGGCCGCCATGTTGGTGGTCGCCTGCGGCAAGAAAGAAGAAGCCGCACCTGCCGCCTCTGCCCCTGCTGCCCCGGTTGCTGCGGCTCCCGCCCCAGCCGGTGATACGCTCGTCGTCAAGATCGGTCACGTTGCCCCCATTTCAGGCGCCCAGGCGCACTACGGCAAGGACAATGAAAATGGCGTTCGCATGGCCATCGAAGACCTGAACAAACAGGGCATGATGATCGGCGGCAAGAAAGCCACTTTCGAAATCGTTGCTGAAGATGATGCCGCTGATCCAAAGCAGGGCACTGCTGCCGCACAGAAATTGTGCGACTCCAAGGTCGCCGGCGTTGTTGGCCACCTGAACTCGGGCACCACGATTCCCGCATCCAAGGTCTACAACGATTGCGGTATTCCCCACATCACCGGCGCGGCCACCAATCCCGATCTGACCAAGCCTGGCTACAAGACCACTTACCGCATCATTGCCAATGATCTGGCGCTGGGCGCCGGCCTGGCTTTTTATGCTGCCGACACGCTGAAGCTCAAAAAAGTCGCCATCATCGATGACCGTTCTGCCTATGGCCAGGGGGTTGCCGACATTTTCAAGAAAACCGCCAAGGAAAAAGGCATGACCGTGGTGGATGAACAGTTCACCACCGACAAGGCGACCGACTTCATGGCCATCCTGACCGCCATCAAGTCCAAAGGACCTGATGCCGTCTTCTACGGTGGCATGGACCCGCAAGCCGGCCCGATGCTGCGCCAGATGGAGCAGCTCGGCATGAGCAAGGTCAAGTATTTCGGCGGCGACGGCATTTGCACTTCCGAGATCGCCAAGCTTGCCGGCGGCGCAAAAACGCTCGAAAACGTGATCTGTGCCGAAGGCGGCGCATCGCTGGCGAAAATGCCCGGCGGCACCGAGTGGAAGAAGCGTTACGACGAGAAGTACCCCAACCAGTTCCAGGTCTACAGCCCGTACACCTATGACGCGACCTTCGTTCTGGCCGACGCCATGAAACGTGCGAACTCGATTGACCCGGCTGTCTATACCCCCGAACTGATCAAGACCAGCTTCAAGGGCGTGACAACCACCATCGAGTTCCAGCCCAACGGCGAGTTGAAGAATCCGGCCATCACCCTGTACCACTACAAGGATGGCAAGAAGACGCCTCTGGAATAACGAGTTTCATAACCCGTGAAAAAGCCACCGCGAGGTGGCTTTTTTTTTGCCTGCTTCCTGCCCAGGTTCCGGTGCAGGGTGGGTCTTGACCGCCTTCGGTGCGAACAGTGCGATGAGCAAAAGCGGGCCATCAACAAAAAACCCACCAGAACTTGCGTGCCTGATGGGTCTGTTGTGGGAGCGGTCCATGAAGGCTGGAACCTCACATGAACAAATAAACTGGCGGAAGAGGCGGGATTCGAACCCGCGGTGGGTATAACCCCACGCACGCTTTCCAGGCGTGTGACTTAAACCGCTCATCCACCCTTCCGCGAAGCCTCTTATTGTAGCAGTGCCCGGCCAACGAATTGCGGGCTGGACGTGCTTTTTACTGGCCAGCGCGGCGGGACGGCGGTTTTGCGATTGTCCGCAGCCACTCCGATGGCCGACGGATGGGGACGGCGTCAGGCTTTGCTGGTCGATTGCACCATCTTCATGGCGGAGGTAACCAACGCTGAAACCTCGGTCATGTTGCTCGGCACGATCAAGGTGGTGGTGGCATCGCTGGCGACCTGGGAATAGGCGTCCACGGCTTTTTCAGCCACCTTGAGCTGCACAGCCATTTCACCGCCGGGTTGCCGGATGGCGGCTGCGACCACCTCGATGGCCCGCGCGTTGGCTTCCGCCACAGCGGTAATGGCCGCGGCTTCACCCTGCGCGTTGTTGATGGCGGCCAGTTTTTCGCCCTCGGAACGGGCGATGAAGGCTTCACGTTCGCCGGTGGCAATGTTGATCTGTTCCTGGCGGCGGCCCTCGGAGGCCGCAATCAGCGCGCGTTTCTCACGTTCTGCCGTGATCTGTGACTGCATGGCGTGAAGGATTTCCTTGGGGGGAGTCAGGTCCTTGATTTCATAACGCAACACCTTGACGCCCCAGTTCAGGGCGGCCTCGTCGATGGCTGCGACCACCTGGGCGTTGATGATGTCGCGTTCTTCAAAGGTCTTGTCGAGTTCGAGTTTGCCGATGACCGAGCGCAGCGAGGTCTGCGCCAGCTGCGTGACGGCGACGATGTAGTTGGACGAACCGTAGCTGGCGCGCATCGGGTCGGTGACCTGGAAATACAGGATGCCATCGACCTGCAGTTGCGTGTTGTCGCGCGTGATGCAGACCTGGCTGGGCACATCCAGCGGAATTTCCTTGAGCGAATGTTTGTAAGCCACGCGGTCAATGAAGGGGATCAGGAAGTTCAGGCCCGGCGTCAGGCTGCCA
>CBFGNA010000354.1:0-3375 GCA_965650045.1 uncultured Polaromonas sp. | reverse complement strand
CATGGGCCTGAAAAGCATCTTTGTACTAACCACACGCACCAAGCACTGGTTCATCAAGCGCGGTTTTGTGCAGGTCGATCCGGACTGGCTGCCAGAGGCGCGGAAGCGCAAATACAACATCAATCGGAAGAGTTTGGTGTTGGTTAAGAACTTGTAGTTACTTACGCCGACGTTCGACACATGGTTCCCGGTACTTGACCGGGACGCGGAACCTTACCGCAACATGATGCAACCAGAACGTCGCGCGCTTGGCGCCGCAAGGTTCGCATCGTGGGCTCTCCACCGCCTCATCGCGTGGGCGAACCCCCATCAAGTAGCGGCACTGGGCACAAAAGCTTCGCCTACTTACCGTTTTTTCGGTATTGCCACAACCGAGTAAACCAACCCAACGGAAAAAGGAGTGCAGAACTGAGAAAGTAACTGTCAACTATGTCCTCAGGGACGCGACCTTGCTCAGCAATCAAGTGGGCCAGAGATATCAATGCTGTCAAAGCAAATATCCTGAGTAACGCACCGGTATAAATTTTTCCGCCGTATTCGACAGTCCCCCACAACTTGCACAACAAATAGAAATACCAGCCGAGGAAGAAAAAGTAAGCGCCGCTCAGGGAGAACACAACGAGCCGAATCACCATCTGCTCCATAACCAAGGGCTGCCTTTCAGTGCGGGGTGTGAAAGAAAGTTGTGTGAACAGTATCGCTTACGAGGGCACACCAAGCCGTACACGTTACCTACCGCGTAGGAGAACACCAACCCCCATTGGCGATGATGTCTCACGCCCTGCCCGCTTCGGGTTGGGCACAGTGAACAGGTGATCAAGCAAGCAGTGATTCGCCCTCCATCACACCATCATCCAAAGGACACACCATGACCGAAAAAACCGCCAGCGTTCACTGGGAAGGCCAGGGCAAAAAGGGCCAGGGCCAGATCAGCACAGAAACCGATGCGCTAAAGAACTATCCGTATGGCTTCGGCAGCCGTTTTGAAGACGACCGCAAGGGCACCAACCCCGAGGAATTGTTGGGCGCGGCGCATGCGGCCTGTTTCACCATGGCGTTTTCATTTGCCTGCGACAAGGCCGGGTTTGCCACGGAGAACGTGGACACCACGGCCAAGGTCAGCCTGATTCCTGACGGCGATGGCTTTTTGATCGACCGGATTGCGCTGACGCTGGACGCCAAGGTGCCGGGCATCGACCCAGGCCAGTTCCAGCAGATTGCCGAAGAAGCCAAGCGCGGTTGCCCGCTGTCGAAAGCGCTGGGCAGCGTCGGCTCCATCACGCTGGTGGCCACGCTGAAAAACTGATCGGCGCTTAGCCCCAATGCTGTCCGGTTAAACCCGAGACCGTTCGGGCTGAGCTTGTCGAAGCCTGGCGCTCAGCGGGCAACCCTTCGACAAGCTCAGGGCGAACGGTTCTAAACAAACACTATGGCGGTCAGCCGGCGGCAGCAATCTGCCGCAAGGCCTGTTCGAACACCTCGGCAGGCTGGCCGCCGGAGATCAGGTGTTTGTCATTGATGATGATGGCGGGCACCGAGTGGATGCCGTGCTGCAGGTAAAACTGTTCGCGCTCACGCACCTCGTCCGCATACTCGTCTGAAGCCAGGATGGCTTTGGCGCGCTCCGCGTCCAGCCCAACCTCGCCGGCCACACGCGCCAGCACCTCATGCGAACCGGGGCTCTGGCCGTCGGTGAAATACGCTTTGAACAGCGCTTCCTTCAATGGCAATTGCAGCGCGGGCGATTCTTCACCGGCCCAGTGCAGCAGGCGGTGCGCATCAAAGGTGTTGTAGATGCGGCTGCGCTTGTCCATGCTGAAGGTGAAGCCCACGTCGGCGCCGCGTGCGCGGATCATTTCGCGGTTCTTCTGCGACTGCTCCGGGGTGGAGCCGTATTTTTCAGCCAGGTGTTCGCCGATGTCCTGGCCCTCGGCGGCCATCTTTGGGTTGAGTTCAAAAGGCTGGAAATGGATGTCAGCTTTCACGGTGTCACCGACCCGGCCCAGCGCGTCTTCGAGGGACTTCAGGCCGATCACGCACCAGGGGCAGGAGACGTCGGAGACAAAATCGATTTTGAGGGTGGCGGGAGCGGATGTGGTCATGGCAAAGGCCTTGTAGTGGGTGAGCGAGCGGTCGAAAAAGACTGCCCATAAACAGTAACATGTGGCGCCAGACTGCGAAATTCAAGCACGTTCAACCCTAGCCCCTGCATCGGATTTGCCATGCTCCAACTCCGCCCCAACTGCGAATGCTGTAACCGCGACCTGCCGGCCGACTCGGCGGAAGCCCGCATCTGCACCTTTGAATGCACCTTCTGCAGCGACTGCGCCAGCAACAAGCTGCAGGACACCTGCCCCAACTGCGGCGGTGAATTGCTGGCCCGGCCGCGCCGGCCGGCCGACAAGCTGGCGAAATACCCGGCGTCCACCGAACGGGTTTTCAAGCCGGCGGGTTGCCGGGCTGTACCCTGAACCCGCCGGGGCGGTGACCGTCGCTATCAAAAAAGGAGCTGCCTGCGACCGTCCGACAAGGGCTGGAGGCATTTTTCGCTCTTAATTGGCGACCACCTGCCCGGCTTCGAGCGTGATGCGGCGTTCACAGCGTGCGGCGATGCCGCGGTCGTGCGTGACCAGCACCAGCGTGGTTCCGAGCTCCTTGTTGAGCTCAAACATCAGCGACATCACGGTTTCGCCGGTGGCGAAGTCCAGGCTGCCGGTCGGCTCGTCGGCCAGCAGCAGCGCCGGCTGCACCACAAAGGCCCGGGCCAGCGCCACGCGCTGCTGCTCACCGCCTGACAGCACCTTGGGGTAGTGGCCGAGCCGCTCACCGAGGCCGACGCGCTTGAGCATTTCGGTGGCTTGGGCGCGCGCATTTTTGGCGCCCGACAGTTCCAGCGGCAGCATGACGTTTTCGAGCGCCGTCAGGTTGCCCATGAGCTGGAAGCTCTGGAACACAAAACCGACCTTTTGGGCGCGCAGTGCAGCGCGGTCGTCTTCGCTGAACGCAAACAGGTCCTGCCCGGCCAGATGCACCGTGCCCTGGGTGGGCGTGTCGAGCCCGGCGATGATGGACAACAAGGTGCTTTTCCCGGAGCCCGAGGCGCCGACAATCGCCGCAGTCTCCCTGGCCGCCAGTGCGAAATGAATATCGCGCAAAATGGTCAGTGTGCCGGTCGAGTCGCTCACGCTCTTGAAAACATGCTCCACGGAAATAATTGAAGAGTTCGTGGACGCCGGAGCAGCGTCGTTCGGCACATTAACCGCGGGTTCAAACATGTCAGCCTTGTCAGAAAATTTGAAATCAGACTTTACCAAGCTTGCCCGCACAGCGGCTGCCCGGCTGGTAAAGCCTTTCGGTGCGCTGCTGCTGGCCGTC
>CBFGNA010000353.1:0-3379 GCA_965650045.1 uncultured Polaromonas sp. | reverse complement strand
GCTTGCTCCGCGGGGCGCGGAAACAAAAAACCGGGCGCAATTGCTTGGGCCCGGTGACTGATTTTAGGCGATGCTGCGGCCCGGCGGGCCACGGGCTGCCGTATAGCCGCTATATGCGCAAGCCCATGGTTCAGCGCGCCGGCCGGCAACGCGACTGGGCCGCCGCGAACACATGCCCGCTGGCGTCTTCCACCCAGCCGATCACCGCCAGCCGGGACGGGTCTGCGCCTGCCGGAATGTTCATGACGCGCGATTCCAGAAAGCCCAGGTGCTCACCTTTTGATAGCTGCTTGCGGCCGTCCCATAAGGGCTGGAGCAGGTTTCGGACCAGATTCCGGGTGACCGGCGAGCCTTCGGTGCCCATTGGGACGATCTCCACCAGTGCCAGCCAGGCGGTCCAGGGGGCAGGGGCGGCCTGCTGCTGCACGCGCTGCAAGCCCATCGAGGCGCCGATATAACCTGACACCGGCAGCCCGTGCGCCACCCGCAGGCGACCCTGTATCGAAACCGGCGTGACCTCGTGGCTCATGCGTGCCGGTGCGGCGAGCTTGAGGGCTTCCAGGCGTTTGAGTCCATCACGGCTGGCCACCGCCGACAGCGGGGCTTCGTCCCCCAGCGTGCCGGGCAGCACCCAGTCCAGTGCCAGGTCGCCGCGCCGCGCTCGGGGCGTGGCCGCATCGTCCCAGCAGTCGCGGCAATCCGCGCTGATAAAACGCTCCAGCAGGGTGGCCGGGTGGGGCTGTCCATCGCTGGCGCATGAAGACTGTGCGCGGACGGGCTGCGCCAGGCTGGCGCCAAGCACAAGGAGGGGGAGGGCAAGAATGGATACTCGCCTGAAAAATGACTGGCGCATCGTGGCTTTCTACAATGAGGGATGTTTTCAGAAGTCGCACCGAGTTCCCCTCTCTTACAAAATCTTAATCCGGAACAGCTGGCCGCCGTCACCCTGCCCAACACCCACGCGCTGATCCTGGCCGGCGCGGGTTCGGGCAAGACCCGCGTGCTCACCACCCGCATCGCCTGGCTGCTGCAAACCGGGCAGGTGTCGCCGGGCGGCATCCTGGCCGTGACCTTCACCAACAAGGCCGCCAAGGAGATGATGCTGCGCCTGTCGGACATGCTGCCGGTCAATGTGCGCGGCATGTGGATAGGGACCTTCCACGGCCTGTGCAACCGCTTTTTGCGTGCGCACTACAAGCTGGCCAACCTGCCCTCGACCTTCCAGATCCTGGACACGCAGGACCAGCTCTCGGCGATCAAGCGTCTGTGCAAGCAGTTCAACATTGACGACGAGCGTTTCCCGCCCAAGCAGCTGATGTGGTTCATCGCCGCCTGCAAGGAAGACGGCCAGCGGGCGAAAGACGTGGTGGTGCGCGACGAGGAAACCCGCAGGAAGGCCGAGATCTATGCGCTGTATGAAGAGCAGTGTCAGCGCGAAGGCGTGGTCGATTTCGGCGAGCTGATGCTGCGCAGTTATGAACTGCTGCGCGACAACGCGCCGGTACGTGAACACTACCAGCGGCGCTTTCGCCACATCCTGATCGACGAGTTCCAGGACACCAACAAGCTGCAATACGCCTGGATCAAGATGCTGGCCGGGCAGGGCGCGGATGCCGCCACCGGCGCGCATGTGATGCCGGGTGGGTCGGTGGTGGCCGTTGGCGACGATGACCAGAGCATTTATGCCTTCCGCGGCGCGCGCGTGGGCAACATGGCCGACTTCGTGCGCGAATTCGATGTGCAGCACCAGATCAAGCTGGAGCGCAACTACCGCAGCTTCGGCAACATCCTCGATTCGGCCAACGAACTCATCAGCCACAACAGCAAGCGCCTGGGCAAGAACCTGCGCACCGAGGCCGGTCCTGGTGAGCCGGTGCGCGTGTTCGAGGCGACGTCGGATTTCGCCGAGGCGCAGTGGTTTGTGGACGAGGTGCGCGAACTGGTGCGCAGCGGCACCGAGCGCAAGGAGATCGCGCTGCTGTACCGCAGCAATGCGCAAAGCCGGGTGATGGAAACCGCGCTGTACAACAACGGCATTCCGTACCGCGTCTACGGCGGCCTGCGATTTTTTGAACGTGCGGAGATCAAACATGCGCTGGCTTATTTGCGGCTGCTGGACAACCCGCACGACGACACCAGCTTCATGCGCATCGTGAACTTTCCGCCGCGCGGCATCGGCCTGCGCAGCATCGAGCAGCTGCAGGATGTGGCCCGCGCCTCGGGCTGCTCGCTGCATGACGCCGTCAGTGCGGTGCCTGGCAAGGCCGGTTCAAACCTCGGCGCTTTTGTGGCCAAACTCGATGTGTTGCGCGAGCAGACGCCAGGCCTCACCCTGCGCGAGATCATCGAGCTGGTGCTGCAGCACAGCGGACTGGAAGAACATTACAAGCTGGAAAAGGAAGGCCAGGACCGTCTCGAAAACCTGGGCGAACTGGTCAACGCCGCTGAATCCTTCGTCAGCATGGAAGGGTTTGGCCGCGATGCCGTGGCCTTGCCAGTGGACGAGCTTGGCGCGCCGCTGACACAATCGCCGGCCAGTCAGGGGCTGGACCCGTCCGCACCACTGGACAACGAACCCTTGCCGGAACTGCTGGCACCCGACCAGGAAACCGGCGAAACCTTGTCGCCGCTGGCCGCCTTCCTGACCCACGCCGCGCTGGAATCCGGCGACAACCAGGCGCAGGCCGGGCAGGACGCGGTGCAGCTCATGACGGTGCATTCGTCCAAGGGCCTGGAGTTCGACTGCGTGTTTATCTCCGGCCTGGAAGACGGCATCTTTCCGCATGAAAACTCGCTGAGCGACGCCGGTGGCATCGAGGAAGAGCGCCGGCTGATGTATGTGGCCATCACGCGCGCGCGCAAGCGCCTGTACCTGAGCCATTCGCAGACCCGCATGCTGCACGGCCAGACCCGTTACAACCTCAAACGCCGCTTCTTTGACGAGCTGCCGGAAGCCGCGCTGAAATGGATCACGCCCAAAAACCAGGGCTTTGCGCAGGCTTACGGCGGTCATGGCGGCGCCTGGGGTGCTACAAATTCAGGAGCTGGCAGCGCTCGTGGTGATTGGGCTGCAGCCGTTTTTTCTTCAAGAAATCAGGGGGGCGACAAGTTTGCGAGCCCGCCCGTGCCGCCCCAGCGCCATGCGCCGGCGCACGGCCTGAAGACCGGCATGAACGTGTTTCACGCCAAGTTCGGCGAAGGCCGGGTCATGATGCTGGAGGGCAGCGGCGACGATGCGCGCGCCCAGATCAATTTCACCCGGCATGGTGTGAAGTGGCTGGCGCTGAGCGTGGCCAAGCTCACCGTGGTCTGAGCCGCATGCCCTTGGGTAAGATGCTGCGGACCCGATCAACCGCCCCGAGACAACCACGATGAACGA
>CBFGNA010000352.1:0-3386 GCA_965650045.1 uncultured Polaromonas sp. | reverse complement strand
GTGTCCGAGTTGATCGGTATTGCCGGCGGCGCCGACTGTTTTCCGGAGCTGGCCTCGCAGCCCATGGGCAAGGACCGCATCATTGCCGATGACGGCGAGATCGTGCAGCGCAACCCCGACATCATTTTGGGCTCCTGGTGCGGCCGCAAGTTTCGCCCCGAGCATGTGCGCGCCAGGGCGGGCTGGGAGAACGTCAACGCCGTGAAAAACCAGCAGCTGTTTGAAATCAAGTCGGCCGAAATCCTGCAACCCGGGCCGGCGGCGCTGACCGACGGGGTGGCGCAGATCCACCGTCTGATCCTGCAATGGAATGCGCAGCATGGCTGAGCTCGCCCGCAGCGAATTGATCCTCGGCGGCCAGCGCAGCGGCAAGTCGCGCCGTGCCGAGATGCTGGCGCGGGACTGGCTGGCGCAGTCGCCGCAGCACAGGGCCGTGCTGATTGCCACGGCCCAAGCCGGGGACGCTGAAATGTGCGCGCGTATCGTCCGCCACCAGCAGGACCGGGCCGAACGTGTGCCGGGCATGGTGACGGTCGAGGAGCCGCTGAACCTGGCGCAGGCGATCACGCAGCACGGTGGTGCACACACGCTGCTGGTGGTGGATTGCCTCACCCTGTGGCTGACCAACCTGCTGATACCGGCTGAAAATTCACAGCCAAATCGCCCTCCAGCCCTTGACCCACAAGCGCAAGCAGCTATGCTTTTGATAGCGATTCAGGGGTGTGACGGACCGCTGGTGCTGGTCGGCAACGAGATCGGGCTGGGGGTGATTCCCATGGGGCGAGAGACGCGGGAGTTTGTCGATGCGCTCGGCCGCCTGAACCAGGACGTGGCCGCCGCCTGCGAACGCGTCACCTTCATGGCGGCGGGGCTGCCGCTGGCACTCAAGGAGCCGGCATGAAAAAAGGGCTAGCTGCCGTGCTGCTCGCGGCCAGTGCGCTGGCGGCGCACGCCATCGACATCGTTGACGAGCGCGGCGTCACCGTGCGGCTGCCGCAAACGCCGCAGCGCATCGTGTCCCTGTTGCCTTCGCTGACCGAATCGATTTGCGCCCTGGGCGCGTGCGCGCGGCTGGTGGGCGTGGACCGTTATTCCAACTGGCCGGATCTGGTGCTTGCGTTGCCGAAGGTCGGCGGCGGCCTTGACCCGAATGTTGAAGCGGTCGTTGCACTCAAGCCCGACGTGGTGGTGCTCGCCAGGTCTTCGCGCGTCACGCAGCGGCTTGAAGCGCTGGGCGTGAAAGTCCTGGTGCTGGAACCCAAAAACCATGCGGACGTCCAGCGTGTGCTCGACAAGCTGGGCCAGTTGCTGGCGGTGGACGATGCGCAGAAAATCTGGCGCGTGATCGATGCCAGCGTGTCGGCCGCTGCGCAATCGGTGCCGGCCAGCCTCAAAAAAACGCGTGTGTATTTCGAGGTCAACAACGGCCCTTACGCCGCGGGCGAAAGCTCCTTCATGGGCGAGACCCTGACGCGGCTGGGCGTGAAAAACATCATCCCCGCTGCCATGGGTCCTTTCCCCAAAATCAACCCGGAGTTTGTGGTGCGTGCCAATCCCGACCTCATCATGGTGGGTGAGCGCAGCGCGCAGGGCATGGAGCAGCGCCCCGGGTGGCAGGCCATCAGGGCCGTGCGCGAAGGGCGCATCTGCCGCTTCAAGGCTGCAGAGTCGGATGTGATGGTGCGGCCTGGCCCGCGCATGGGTGAAGCGGCCCGCCTGATGGCGCAGTGCCTGGTGGACAAGGCGCCGGGCGCCACCCGGGCGCCATGACCTCACAACGCCGCCGCGCTTTCTGGCTGTGCCTTGCGCTGCTGGTGCTGGCCGCCCTGCTGGTGCTGCTGGGGGCGGGTGTTGGCAGCACGGGTTTTGAAAGCGTGCTGGCCGCGCGGCATGACACGGTGGCGATGCAAATCGTCTGGGACATCCGCCTGCCGCGCACCCTGGGCGCCTGGCTGGCCGGGGCCTTGCTGGGGTTGGCGGGAGCTGTCGCCCAGGGGCTTTTTCGCAACCCGCTGGCCGACCCGTATTTGCTGGGCAGCGCATCGGGCGCATCGCTGGGGGTGGCGGTGGCGCTGATGCTGTTTGGTGCTTCGCCATCGACCACCCAATGGCTGGTGCGGCTGGGGCTGACGGGGGCGGCTTTTCTCGGTGCGGTGCTGGCGGTGCTGCTGACCCTGCTGCTGGCGCGTGGCGTGCAGCAAACCCTGCGGCTGTTGCTGGCCGGGGTGATTGTGGGCGTGGTGCTGGGTGCGGTGAAAGACCTGGTCACCATGACTTCCGCCGACATTCTGGTGGCGCTGACCGGCTTCATGCTGGGCAGTACCGGGCTGGTCGGCTGGAGCGCCTGCGCCATCATGGCCGCGCTGGGTGCGCTGTGCCTGCTGCTGGCCTGGGCGCTGGCCCCTGTGCTGGACAGCCTGGCGCTGGGTGAGGCCACGGCCAGGAGCCTGGGCCTGCCGCTGGGGGGCATGCGTGCGGCGCTGGTGGCTGTGCTGGCGCTGGCCACAGGCACGGCCGTGGCGCAAACCGGCCTGATTGCGTTTGTCGGGCTGGCCGCGCCGCACCTGGTGCGGTCGGTGGTCAAGACCACCCATGCCTGGCTCATCGTGCTGTCGGCGCTCATGGGCGGCCTGCTGCTCATGACGGCCGACCTGGGCGCGCGCTGGCTGATCGCGCCGCAGGAGCTGCCGGTCGGCATCCTGACGGCGGTCCTGGGCGGCACTTACCTGCTGTGGCTGATGCACAAGCGTTCACCGCGGAGCGGCGTGCCATGACTTCAAGCGCGCTGCAGGCGTTCAAAACGAGCGCCAGTCTTGGAAAGTCGGAGGTGCTGCACAACATTGAGCTGTCGCTCGCCGCCGGCCGCTGGACCAGCATCGTCGGCCCCAACGGCGCCGGCAAATCCACACTGTTGAAACTGCTGGCAGGCCTGCTGCCGCACACCGGCGAGGTCCGCTTGTTCGGCGAGCCGCTGGGCCATCTGCCGGGACGGGTCCGTGCGCAGCGGCTGTCATGGCTGGGGCAGGGCGGTGCCGGTGAAGGCAGCGCCGATGACCTGATGGTTTACGACGTCGTCATGCTGGGCCGGCTGCCGCACCAGCGCTGGCTGGCTGCCCCCGCTGAGGCCGACCACGCGGCGGTCGAGCGGGCGCTGCGCAGTACGCAGGCCTGGGACTGGCGTGACCGGCCGCTGGGCCAGCTCTCGGGCGGCGAGCGCCAGCGGGTGCTGCTGGCGCGTGCGCTGGCGGTCGAGGCCGAGCTGCTGTTGATGGATGAGCCGCTTGCCAACCTCGACCCGCCGCACCAGGCCGACTGGATGCATACGGCGCGCGCGCTGGTGGCCCAAGGGAAAACCGTCATCAGCGTACTGCATGAACTGTCCATGG
>CBFGNA010000351.1:0-3386 GCA_965650045.1 uncultured Polaromonas sp. | reverse complement strand
TTTTTCATGACCAGTGTCTCCGTCAAAAAATCAGAACTGCAATTGCGCGCCGACCTTGAGCGAACGCGGCGCGCCCGGCGCAAACAAGGTCGTGCCGCTGATCACCGACACCGAGGTGGCGTAGGCCTTGTCGGCCAGGTTGGCGACCACGGCATAGAGCTTGTAGCGGCTGGCGCCTGGCGCGCTGTAGGCCAGCCCCAGATCCACGGTGCTGTAGCCGCCATACGCCACGCTGTTGTCGGTGTTCACCGCGTAAGCACCCACGCGACGCCAGGTCAGGGTGCCGGTCCAGGCAGCAACCGGCGTCCAGGCGGCAGTCACCGTCGCGGTGTAACGCGGCACGCCCGCGACTTGCTTGCCGAGCAGCGCCGCATTGGCGTTTTCGGTGACGCGCGAATGCGCACTGCCCCAGACCACGGACAGATCGAGGTCGCTGCGCACCGTCCACGAGGCGCTGGCTTCGACGCCGGTGCGCTCGGTAGCCCCGTAGTTTTCATAAACCCCTGGCGCAACCGTGCGGATTTCGCCGGTCGAGGTGAGGCGGTAGGCGGCCACGTCCAGCAGCATCCCCGGCACCGGTTTCAGTCGCGCGCCGACCTCGCTCTGCTGGAACACATTCGGCGACAGTTGCGCTGCGCCGAGCGCGTACTTGGCAAAAGTGCCGGGCAGTGCAAAACCTTCGGCCCAGCTGGCCCGAAGCTGCACGCCGGGCGTGATGTCCGAACGCACGCCAAGCTTGGGGCTGGTGTGCGCCACGCGGGCCATGGCGCCGCAGGGGTCGGCCGCGGTCTCGGGGCCGTCGCGGCGGCAGTCGCCGGTGAAGCTGTCCCAGCGAAGGCCGAGCGAGGGTTTGAACAGGCGGTGCAGCGGCGCCTCGGCTTCGGCAAAAGCCGACAGGCTGTTGAGTGTGGAGGTGCGGTCGTTGACCGCAGGGCCGGTGCGACTGCGCTGGCTGGTGCCGTCGTAGAACTGGTACTGGGTCGATTCACGGAAGGTCTCGATGCCCGCCACCCAGTTCAGCGGCGACCAGGCCGTGCCGATGCGGCCGTTCAGGCTGCTGCCTGCGCCGGACACCTGGCGGTCATAGGTCTCCTCGCGCTGGCGCCAGCTGGCCGGCGCGACCGGCCGGGTGAACCAGCGTGAGAAATCCTGCTGTGTGGCGTAGACAAAACTCAGCAGTTTGAGGTTCGGGGACATCGCGTAGTTGACGTCGGCCCGCAAGGTGGCGAAGTTTTTGCTGGCACCGTCGTTGATCACGCGCGCATCCTTGCCATAGGGGTCGGTGGCAAACTGCGCCGCCGTCAGGTAGGCCGGTGACTCGCCGTCGCCCTGATGCAGCCGTGCAGAAAGCGCCACCTCCAGATCGCGCGTGACGGTCCGGGTCCAGCGGCCGGACAGCGTGCTGCGCTCGAAGCCGGAGTTTGCGCGGAACCCCTCGGTCCGGTAGTGCTGCGCCGCCAGATTCAGGTGGTCACCCTCGCCCAGCCGCAGGCCAACAGCGGCTTGCGCGTCGACCGTGCCGTGAGAGCCCAGGCTGATGTCCAGGTCCCTGTACTCGCCGCGTTTGCGCGTCTCCACGGCAATCAGGCCGGCGCGGTTGAAGTTGCCGTACAGGGCCGAGACCGGCCCCTTGTAGACGGTGAGCCGCTCGATCTCCAGCGGCACGATGACGTTGAAGTCCACATAACCATCGGCATGCGACATGGCTTCATTGAGCGGAATCCCGTCAATCACCACGCCCAGGTCACCCCCATGTCCCCCACCGCCGAAGCCGCGCAGGACGAGGGTGTCGGCCACGCCCGAGAGCTGGTAGTTCTGCACATTCATGCCGGGCACATCACGAAAAAATTCCTGTGGCTGACTGACATGGCGTTGCTGGACGTCGTCATTGTCAAAGCTGCTGCTGGAGTAGGCTGCAGCTGCATCCCGTGTGGTCTGCCCCTTGACCTCGATGGCCTTGAGTTGGGGGGCGGCAATCGCTGCCGCGCCGGAAGCTTGCTGCGCATGGGCGTCAGAAGCGCCCGGCCCGAACGCAAGACAGATCACCAGCCAGACAGCACTCCGCGCACACCCGCCAGCGCATTCGACACGAAGCGCCGCCGCATGTATTGCACGTGTCGCATGGTTTTGTCGGTCAACAGAAGCAGGCATCGGGAGTTTCTGGTGTATGAAGAACTTGATAATTCTCATACACCGAAGTGCACTACGCCATACGCCATTGGACGCAAGCCGCCTAACTCAGGGGTTTGAGGTGTTTGTGGCCGGCACCCGGCGCATGGGCATGCCGGTGCCCCGCTTCTTCCTGCGCAAGCGGAACCAGATGAATCTGCCCATGCCGGACGCCGCGCAGCGCGATCAATTGCTGGGCGCAAGCCTGCACCGCCGTGGCCGGTCCGCGCAACACCACGCTTTCCAGGCAATGGTCGTGGTCCAGGTGGGTGTGCAGGCTGCTGATCACCAGGTCGTGATGCTCGTGCTGCAGGGCCATGATGCGTGCGGTGACGTGGTGTTCGTGGTGGTCGTAAACGTAGCTCACATTGGCCACGCAGTATTTGGCGTGGGCGCCATTCAGCGTGGCGCTACCCAGCCGCGCCCGGATCAGGTCGCGCACGGCCTCAGAGCGGTTGACATACCCGCGCTCGGCAATCAGGCCGTCGAACTGCGTGGCGAGATCGTCATCAAGCGAAATGGTGAAGCGCTGCATGCGGCCTCCGTCTGATCAAAGTGCTTATGCTAACTGTGCGCGCCAACTGTGCGACGCACGGGCGTCAGCGAAAACGATGACCGGGACGCCGGTGCAATTTTGCATGTTTCAGGCCTCCAGCCCACGGCTGGCGGGCGTGCGCAGCTATCAAATGTGCAGCAAATCCTGATCGGCATCCCTCATCCCTCTGCCAGGCGCTGCCCCGTCAGATCCTTGAGCGCGACGCCCGAGCGCTTCTGCAATCGCATCTGGTTCAGCAGCCAGGCGATTTTCGTAGCGGCGGCTTCAGGTACCAGGCCCTCGGGCCGGATGTTGGACACGCAATTGCGGTCGGCATCGCTGGTGCCCGATGTGGGCGCCCAGGTCAGGTAGGCGCCCAGGCTGTCGGGCGAGGACAGGCCCGGCCGTTCACCAAGCAGCACCAGCACCGCCTCGGCCTGCAGGGCGCGGGCCACTGCGTCACCGGCGGCGACGCGGCCGTTGTGCAGCACGACGACCGGCGCCAGCGGCCAGCGCTGCGCCTGCAGCAGCGGCAGCAGGGCTTGCAGCACCGGCGCAGCGTGGCGTTGTGTGGCCTGTGCCGACAGGCCGTCGGCCAGCACAACGGCCAGGCTCCCCGGCACGGCGCGCGCTTGCAGCAGCGCCAGCGACGCTTCGTCCAGCCGGCGGCCCAGGTCCGGCC
>CBFGNA010000350.1:0-3394 GCA_965650045.1 uncultured Polaromonas sp. | reverse complement strand
AGGTCATCGCGGGCAACCATGCGGACGAGTTCCCGCTGGTGGTCTGGCAGACCGGCTCCGGCACGCAGACCAACATGAATGTCAACGAGGTGCTGGCCAACCGCGCCAGCGAGATCCTCGGCGGCGAGCGCGGCGAAAGCCGGCTGGTGCACCCCAACGACGACGTGAACCGCAGCCAGTCGTCCAACGACGTGTTCCCGACCGCCATGCACGTGGCAGCGGTCGATGCAATCACCCACAAGCTGTTGCCGGCGATTGCCAAACTGCGCGCCACGCTGGCCGGCAAGGCCGTGGACTTTGACGGCATCGTGAAGATCGGCCGCACCCATTTGCAGGACGCCACGCCGCTGACCCTGGGCCAGGAGTTTTCGGGCTATGTCGCCCAGCTTGAACACGGTGAAAAACATGTGCGTGCTGCTCTGCCCCACCTGTGCGAACTGGCACTGGGCGGCACCGCCGTCGGCACCGGCCTGAATGCGCCCAAAGGCTACGCCGAGCAGGTGGCGGCCGAGCTGGCGCGCCTGACCGGCCTGCCTTTTGTGACCGCGCCCAACAAGTTCGAGGCCATGGCCTCTTGCGATGCGCTGGTGCATGCCCACGGCGCGCTCAAGACGCTGGCCGCGAGCATGATGAAAATTGCCAACGACGTGCGCTGGCTGGCCAGCGGCCCGCGCAGCGGCATTGGCGAGTTGTCGATTCCCGAGAACGAACCGGGCTCGTCCATCATGCCCGGCAAGGTGAACCCGACGCAGAGCGAGGCCGTGACCATGCTCTGCTGCCAGGTGTTTGGCAACGATGCGGCCATCAATTTCGGTGGCGCCTCCGGCAACTTCGAGCTCAATGTGTTCCGGCCCATGATCGCCCACAACTTTTTGCAGAGCGTGCGTCTGCTGGCCGACGGCATGGCGAGCTTCAACGACCATTGCGCGGCCGGCATAGCGCCGAACCGTGACCGCATTGCCGAGCTGGTGGACCGTTCGCTGATGCTGGTCACGGCGCTCAATACCCACATCGGTTACGACAAGGCGGCCTTCATTGCCAAGAAGGCGCACAAGGAGGGCAGCAGCCTGCGCGACGCGGCAGTGGCTTCGGGCCATGTCACTGCCGAGCAGTTCGACCAGTGGGTGGTGCCAAAGAACATGACTGGGCGGTCATGATTTGCTATTGAATTTATAGCTGTTTGCGCAGTGTGGACGGGGGCTACAGGCCGATTTGGCATAAAAAAAGGGCCAGAAGGCCCTTTCTGCTGCGCTCGGGTGCAGGTTCAGTGTTTCTGCGACCCGACGCCCGACATGATCTTGTCGGTGTAGGCGATGGCCAGGGCCGACAGCAGGAAGGTGATGTGGATGACCGTCTGCGCGATCAGCACCCGGTCGGTGTAGTTGTCGGCGTTGATGAAGGTTTTCAGCAGGTGGATGGAGCTGATGCCGATGATGGCAGTCGCCAGCTTGACCTTCAGCACCGAAGCATTCACATGGCTCAGCCACTCGGGCTGGTCACGGTGGCCTTCCAGGTTCATGCGGCTGACAAAAGTCTCGTAGCCGCCGACGATCACCATGATCAGCAGGTTGGAGATCATGACGACGTCGATCAGCGCCAGCACCACCAGCATGATGACGGTTTCGTTCAGCGTGGTGACCGGGGCCGAGGTCTTGTAGCCGATGCTGGTGACCAGCGCCTGCAGGGCAGTCTGGCTGCCGAAAACGGCTTCGACCAAATGCAGTAACTCGACCAGAAAGTGAAAGACATACACGCCCTGTGCAACGATCAGGCCCACATACAACGGCAACTGCAGCCAACGGCTGGCAAAGATGAAGTTGGGAATCGGGCGCAGCGGGGAGGCCTTGGGAGTGGCGGGCTTGAGGTCTGACATGGATGGGGCGGAGGGTTTTGCGGGAGTGCGGATTGTAGGCTGGCTGTCCGCAGGGCACGATTTCTGGTTAAATTTGTAAGCTTCCAGCCAGTCAGTGGTCTGTAAGTGCTGAACCTGACATTAGCACGCATCAATGACAACCCGAGGAGACAAGTCATCATGAACGCGCCTTCATCTGCCATCGAGTCCACACTGGTTGAAAACCGGGTCTTCTTCCCCAACCCCGAGCTTGCCAAATCCGCCCGCATTTCGGGCATGGACGCCTACAACGCACTCTGCGCGGAAGCCGAGAAAGACTTCGAAGGCTTCTGGGCCCGGCTGGCGCGCGAGAACCTGAGCTGGAAAAAACCCTTCACCCAGACACTGGACGAGTCGAACGCGCCGTTCTACAAATGGTTTGCCGACGGTGAACTCAATGCCTCGTACAACTGCCTGGACCGGCACCTCGGCACCGCCACCGAGAACAAGAAAGCCATCATCTTCGAAAGCGATGATGGCAAGGTGACCAACGTCACCTACAAGGAATTGCACGGCAAGGTCTGCCAGTTCGCCAATGCGCTCAAGGCCAAGGGCGTCAGGAAGGGTGACCGCGTCATCATCTACATGCCGATGACCGTGGAAGGTGTGGTGGCCATGCAGGCCTGCGCGCGCATAGGCGCGACCCATTCGGTGGTGTTCGGCGGCTTTTCCGCCAAGAGCCTGCAGGAGCGCATCCAGGACGCCGGTGCGGTCGCCGTCATCACCGCCAACTTCCAGTTGCGCGGCGGCAAGGAGCTGCCGCTCAAAGCCATCGTCGATGAAGGCATCGCCATGGGCGGCTGCGAGTCGATCAAAAACGTCATCGTCTACCAGCGCACGCCCACGCCCTGCAACATGGTCGCCGGTCGCGACAGCCTGATGCAGGACCTTGTTGCCGGGCAGCCGGCGACCTGCGAGCCCGAATTCGTCGGCGCCGAACATCCGCTGTTCATCCTCTACACCTCCGGCTCCACCGGCAAACCCAAGGGTGTGCAGCACAGCACTGGCGGTTATCTGCTGTGGGCCAAGCTGACCATGGACTGGGCCTTCGACATCCAGCCCTCCGATGTGTTCTGGTGTACCGCTGACATTGGCTGGATCACCGGCCACACCTATGTCGCTTACGGCCCGCTGGCCGCCGGCGCCACGCAGGTGATCTTCGAGGGCATCCCGACCTTCCCGAACGCCGGCCGTTTCTGGCAGATGATCGAAAAACACAAGGTCACGATTTTCTACACCGCGCCGACGGCGATCCGTTCGCTGATCAAGGCCGCAGAGGGCGACGAGAAAGTGCACCCGGCGCGTTCCGACCTCAGCAGCCTGCGCATCCTCGGCTCAGTCGGCGAACCGATCAATCCAGAAGCCTGGATGTGGTACTACAAAAACGTCGGCGGCGAGCGCTGCCCGGTGGTGGACACCTTCTGGCAAACCGAAACTGGCGGCCACATGATCACGCCGCTGCCCGGTGCGACACCGCTGGTCCCCGGCAGCTGCACCTTGCCG
>CBFGNA010000349.1:0-3396 GCA_965650045.1 uncultured Polaromonas sp. | reverse complement strand
CAGGCGCGGACCATCCGCATCCCGGTGCACATGATCGAGACCATCAACAAGATGAACCGCCTGTCGCGCCAGCATCTGCAGGAGTTCGGCTTCGAGCCGGACGCCAGCATCCTGGCCGCCAAGATGGAGATTCCCGAAGACAAGATCCGCAAGATCATGAAGATCGCCAAAGAGCCGATCTCGATGGAAACGCCAATTGGTGACGATGACGACAGCCACCTCGGCGACTTCATCGAAGACAGCGCCAACACCGCACCGCTGGAAGCCGCGATGCAGGCCGGCCTGCGCGATGTCGTGAAAGACATCCTCGACAGCCTGACGCCGCGCGAAGCCAAGGTGCTGCGCATGCGTTTCGGCATCGAGATGTCCACCGACCACACGCTGGAAGAAGTCGGCAAGCAGTTCGACGTGACGCGTGAACGCATCCGCCAGATCGAAGCCAAGGCGCTGCGCAAGCTCAAGCACCCTTCGCGTTCGGACAAGCTGCGCAGCTTCATCGACACGCTGTAAGCCTCAGGCTGGCGACCGGCCAGGCGACAAAAAAGCCGCCAACCGTTTTCACGGCTGGCGGCTTTTTTCATGGAAATTACAAGCCTTTTATGCCTCCAGCCCTTGTGGAGCGTACGCTAGCAGCTATGAATACGATAGCAAATCAGGCTTGGCTCAGGCCCGGCATCAGGCGGAAAACTCCTCGGTGTCCACTTCACTGGCGCTCTGCGCACTGTAGCGATGACCGGTCACGGTCTGCTGGTTGATCAGCGCCTCCAGTTTCGCCAGCAGCCCGGCCTCCAGCTTCACCGCCGCGGCACCCAAGTCTTCCTGCAGGTGCGCCACACTGCCGGTGCCGGGAATCGGGATGATGTGCGGCGCCTTGTGCAGCAGCCAGGCCAGCGCCAGCTGGGCCGGCGTGCAGCCGGCCTCGGCGGCCAGCGCCTTGTAGGGCGGCAGCAGCTTCAGATTGGCCGCGTAGTTGTCCGGCGCAAACCGCGGCATCGCGGTGCGAATGTCTTTGGGTGCCAGCGTGCCGACGTCGTGCAGCGCGTCACACAAGAACCCACGCGCCACGGGGCTGAAGGCCACAAAGGCCGCGCCGATCTCCCGGCACGCATCCAGCACGGCGATTTCGGGGTTGCGCGTCCACAGCGAATACTCGGTCTGCACGGCGGCAATCGGGTGCACCGCATGCGCCTTGCGCAGGGTCGCAGCCGACACCTCGGACAGGCCGATGGCCCGCACCTTGCCCGCACGCACCAGATCGGCCATCGCGCCCACGCTGTCTTCAATCGGCACCTTCTTGTCCCAGCGGTGCAGGTAATACAGGTCGATCACATCGGTCTGCAGGCGCTGCAGGCTGTCTTCGCAGTTTTTGCGGATGGTCTCGGGACGGCCGTCGATGACGCGTTTGATGCCGTCGTCAAACTGCACGCCGGCCATGCCGCCCTTGCTGGCCAGCGTGAAACGGCTGCGGTGTTTGGACAGCACCTTGCCGACCAGGGTTTCGTTGGCACCGAAGCCATACAGCGCCGCGGTATCGAACAGCGTGACGCCGGCATCCAGCGCCGCCAGCAACACCCGTTCGCCCTGCTCTGCCGACGGCGGTGTGCCGTAAGCGTGACTCAGATTCATGCAGCCCAGGCCAATGGCTGAAACGTGAAAGGGGCCTATGTTTCGCTTTTCCATCACCCAAGCTTAACTGGAATCGAAGCTGGACCGCGGCGCCTTCAACCGCTGGCCGGCGAGGATCAGCCAGGCCTTGCTGCCATAAGCGGCCACCAGGTCATGGGCAGTCTCTGCCCAGGCGGAGTGGCCAGGGTCCACGCCCAGTTCATGGATAAAGTCCGCCTGGACCACCATGAACTGGCGGCGATAAGGCAGCAAAAACGCTGCAGGATCCGCCTCCAGCGCTGCACGCGCCTGCGCGTACCTGGCGAGCCACAGGTTCAGCAAAATGCCGGTCCGCGGCGCATGCCAGAAGGTCCCCATGTCGTCGTCGCGGGTCGCCGTGCCGCCGAGCACCGACCGCGCGTGCGCCCAGTGCGCGAAGCCGACATCGCGGGCCACCTGGTTCAGACAATCGCGCAGGCGCAGTTCGGCATCCCCCTGCGCGCCCTTGCGCGCGGCGTTGAGCCGCAGCCTCGCACGCGTTTTCAATTCGTCCAGCAAGTCCGTCATGTGAGCTCCAGCGCGCTGCTGCGGCACAGGTGGGACAAGGCGCTGCCCAGGCGCTCTCGCGCCGCGCCATCCAGGCCTGCCAGCGCTTCGGCACACACGGCATCCGCGGTCACTTCAGCCTCGCGCATCTGCGCGCGCCCGGCCGGACGCAGCGCCACCCAACGCCCGGGCTCACGCTGCAGCTGCCCGGTTTTCTCAAGGGGCGCCAGTTGCCGGAGGACGGCCGACATGCGCAGCCCCAGCGGACGCATCAGGCGCTCCAGGGGCAGCCGGCCGCCCTCGGCCTGGGCCAGCAGGCGCAGCAGGATGAAATCGTCCAGGCTCAGGCCATGGAAGGTGCCCAGCACATCATCAAGTTTCAGGGTGAGGCTGCCATGCGCCAGGCTGATACGCAGGCAATCGTCGAGTGCAGAGGTGCTCATGCGCCCAGCTCCTCACGCCACATCGCCAGCAAACCGGCCAGTTCGGCCTTGGGGTCGAAGGCAGGGTCTTCACGTGGCTTGACAAGGTCGATGATGTCGAAACGAAAACTGTCCGCCCCGGCTACCTGCCATTCCTGTTGCAGCTGCCGGTCGCGGTGGGTGTTGTGGTCCAGCTCGAAGCGGGCGCGGTTCATCGCCGCGTGCACATTCATGCTGGCTTCCACGATCACGCGGCCGCTGGACAGGCTGCGCAAGGCATAAACGCCCATGGGCGGCGGGGTTTCGCGATACTGCTTTTTCAGCTCGCTGCGGGTGCGGCCGGCAGACACCGGCGCGGGAAGATCGGGAAAAGAAGGGGCAGATGCCATGACAAGACTCCTGGGTACGTTGGAGGCCAATCCCGCGCTTGGCCAACGAACCCGTGATCTGTCAGGTTAAGAAAAATTGAAGGAGGGTGAGAGCCTCTTGTGCGGGCAGGCGCCCCTCAGCGCCTGAACCGCCATTATATCGGTCAGCTCAGTTGCTGTTCGAGGTCGTGCAGCACCTGGTAACACGGCAGCACCCTGGCCACACTGCTGTTGGGCTCACGGCCTTCGCGGATGGCGGCAAAAAATTCGCGGTCCTGCAGCTCGATGCCATTCATGGACACGTCCACCTTGCTGACATCGATTTTTTCTTCCTTGCCGTTGAACAAATCGTCGTAACGCGCGATATAGGTGGCGCTGTCGCCGATGTAACGGAAGAAGGTGCCCAGCGGGCCGTCGTTGTTGAAGGACAGGCTCAGTGTGCAGATGGCGCCGTT
>CBFGNA010000348.1:0-3397 GCA_965650045.1 uncultured Polaromonas sp. | reverse complement strand
CACCCCGAGTCGCCGGAGCGCCTTGAAGCCGTGCTGCAGGCCCTCAAAACGCCGGAGTTTTCGGGCGCCGTCTGGCGCGATGCGCCGCTGGGCACCTTCGAGCAGGTGCTGCATGTGCACACGCCGGACTATGTGGAGAACGTGCAGGCCCTGTCGCCCACCGAAGGCTACCGCGCGCTGGATGCCGGCGACACCATCCTGTCGCCGGGCTCGCTGGAAGCGGTGATGCGCTGCGTGGGTGCGGCCTGTGCCGGTGTGGACGATGTGGTGTCCAAAGAGGCAGCCAATGTCTTTTGCGCCACGCGGCCTTGCGGCCACCACGCCGAGGCCGACCAGGCCATGGGTTTTTGCGTGTTCAACCAGGCCGCCATTGCCGCGCTGCATGCGCGTGAGAAACATGGCATCCAGCGCGTCGCGGTGGTGGACTTCGACGTGCACCACGGCAACGGCACGCAGAACTCGTTTTACGACGACCCTGACCTGTTCTACGGCTCCTGCCACCAGTCGGAGTTTTACCCGGGCACCGGCGCGCGCCACGAAACCGGCGTGGCCGGCAACATCGTCAACATTCCCTTCCCGCGGGGCACCGGTTCGGCCGCTTTCCGCAAGGCCATGACCGACCAGTTGCTGCCGGCCCTGCGCAAGTTCGCGCCCGGGCTGCTGATCATTTCGGCCGGCTTTGACGCGCATCACCTGGACCCGCTGGGCGGGTTGAAGTTCACCGACGACGACTACCACTGGATCACGCGCGAACTGATGAAGGTGGCTGACGAAACCGCCGAGGGCCGCGTGGTGTCGGTGCTGGAGGGCGGCTATAGCCTCGAAGGTCTGGCCAGCGGCACGGCCGCGCATGTGCGCGCGCTGATGGAGGCTTGAGACGCCATGGAACGCAAACTGCGGGTGGGCCAGCCCATCACCCCTGAAGAATTCGACGAACTGACCGACGCGCAGCTGGAGCGCCTGGTGCCCAAGGCGCACCGGGAGTTTTTTCCCGGTAAGGACGACTGCGCTGACGGCTATTTTTATCTGCACGACGGCACGGCCTGGAGCTTTTATAAGGGAGGGTTTCTCGATGACTGACCTGACGAATCTGGCCAGGGAGTTTGCGCCCGCCGGCAAGCTGCGCGCTTCGCTGAACATGGGCAACCCGGTGCTGGCGCACAGCCACACCGCCCGGGAAACGCCAGCGGGCGTCACCATCGACCTGTCGCGTGAGTTTGCGCGTGAGCTGGGTGTCGAGGTCGATTTCCTGCAGTTCGACAACGCGGCCAAATCGGTCGCGGCGCTGGCCAGCGGCGAGGCCGACATCGGTTTCATGGCGATTGATCCGCTGCGCGCCGAGACCACGCATTTCACGCCGGCCTATGTGCAGATCGAGGGCTACTACCTGGTGCCTGAAAACTCGCCCATCCAGACCAATGCCGACGTGGACCGTGCAGGCACCCGCATCGTCATGGGGGCCGGCAGTGCCTACGGCCTGTACCTGACACGCAACATAAAAAACGCCGAGCTGATCCAGGTGCCGACCTCGGAAGCGGTGGTGGATGCCATGCTGGAGCGCGGACTGGAAGTGGCGTCCGGTGTGAAGCAGGGCCTGGAGGCTGACGCCATTCGCGTCGGTGGTGTGCGCCTGCTGGGCGAACGTTTCATGGTGATCAACCAGGCCATGGCCATGCCCAAAACGCGCAGCGCTGCAGCGGCGGCATTCATCGATGACTTTGTTGGCCGCATGAAGCGCGGTGGTTTTGTGGCGGATTCGCTGGCGCGCCATGCGATTGTGGGCGCGGCCGTCGCCGCCGATTGATCCCGCGGGCCAAAGCGCTCTCTTTTTAATAGCTGCTTGCGCCCGCCGGATAAGGGCGGGAGGACTTTTTTGTTCTTGAATCGTGCCGAGCCGTCAGTAGGCGTCTGACTGAGGCCACCCGTCTTCGATCTGGAACCACGGCGCCCTGGAGGCAACGTGAATGTGTCTTTGTTTCGACGGCGTGTAAGGCGTGTCCAGCGTTGCCAGGGGAAAAGACACCCAGTCCTCAAACTCGCCCTTGCTGTGCCAGAGCATTGGCGAGCCGCAGACTGAACAAAACGTCCTCGATACCCCGGCCGACGACGCATAGTAGGCAAGCAGTTCGCCGCCCGCAGTGAAGCTGTGTGCTTCTTTCAGCACACTCGCATAGGTAGCAAACGCTGCCCCATGAGCCTTGCGGCACATTGAGCAATGGCAGTGCGAGGTGGATTTGATGTCAGACGTGAGCTGATACCGGATTTTTCCGCACAGGCAGGAGCCGAGGAAAATGTGCGACGTCATGGGCTTACCCTTTCAAGGTGAGCGCGGGCAAATTTTTGGCCATGGGCTGACCCTCCAGCCCGAAGGCGAGCATCGGTGGTCCACTGGGTTTAAATGCATTGCGCATATAAAACGCCAGGGCCGAGCGGGTGCTTTGAAGGCGCAGGCTGGAGGCGCCAGCTTCAGAAGCATGGGTCTCCAGGAACTGGAGCATGGCTTTCCCGATGCCTTTGAAACGGGCTTCGGGAACAAGGTAGCAAAGCAAGATCTCGTCGTCCCTGGACATGCCAAAGCCCACGATTGAACCGCTGACTTCAGCTACAACCGAACACGCGCCGGGGTCTTCAAGCCACGTCAGGGTATTTGGCACCGTCTTGTTTTTCAACCAAATTGCAAGCAGGGCCGGGTCGTTGTGATGATCGGCCATGCAGCACTCCGCGATGGATCGCCGAACCACCGTGCAAACGGCGGCGGCATCTTCCGGGACGGCGGGCCGCAGGCGGGTGCCCATCAGATAAATCCGCCTATTTGTAAAACGCCTCGACCTTGCCCTTGAGTTTGATCATCAGCGGCTGGCCTTTGCGGTCCAGCGCCTTGCCGGCGGGCACCTTGATCCAGCGTTCGCTGATGCAGTATTCCTCGACGTCCGAGCGCTCCTTGTCGTTGAAGCGAATGCCGATGTCGTGCTCGAAGATGGCGGCGACATGGTGCGGGCTGCGCGGGTCGGCGGCCAGGAGGTCGGGCAGGGGAGGCAGGGCGCTGGTGTCGGTCATGGTGGTGTGTGGGAAGGCAAATCGGGATCAGGTCGGGATCAGGCGCCGAGTCCGGCGTAAATGGTCTGCACATCGTCGTTGGCGTCGATGGTTCTCCCCAATCGCACCTGGCTCTGGTCACGGCGTTCGGTGAGGCGGCTCGCCGCCAGGCACCCATGCTCGAGGTCCATGCGTGGGCCATGCCGCTTCGCGCCGACGAAACGCTCGCGCTGTCGCAGGAGCAGGTGGCGGACTACCTCACCTGCCCACTCAAGTACAAGTTCGTCCACGTGCTGCGCGTGCCGCTCTTGCCGCACCACGGCGTGATGTACGGGCAGGCGGTGCACCACGCCATCCACAC
>CBFGNA010000347.1:0-3398 GCA_965650045.1 uncultured Polaromonas sp. | reverse complement strand
CGAGTCGTTTGCCAGGCTGTGGCGCGCTTTCATGACAGCACGCGTCACGATCGCCAGTGTGCTGCTGACCCTGCAGGCCTCGATTTACGCGTTGGGCCAACCCCTGCAAAAACACATGATTTTGCTGTGCGTGGGCTATTTTGCGGCCACGCTGGCGGTGCGGGCGTGGGCCCGGCCCCGGCGTCCGGGAAGCACCTTCGACAGCCAGTGGCTTTACACCGTCGGCATCGATGTCCTGGCTTTTTCGGCGCTGAACTTCCTGCAGCTCGGTGCGCTCAACTACACCGCCCTGTTTGCGCTGCCGGTGTTGCTGGCATCCATTCTTGGCCCCCTTCTTCTGGCGCTGGGCACGGCGGCCAGCGTGACCTTGCTGCTGCTGACCGACGCCTGGTGGGTGTCGCTGCACACGCAACTTGAATCCACCGCGCGGTTTCTGCAGGCCGGCCTCAGCGGGTCAGGGTTTTTTGCGGTTGCCTTGCTGGCCAACCAGCTCGCACTGCGCCTGTCGCGCGAAGAGCAGCGCGCCTACAGCAACCAGTCGGCAGCACGCATGCAGGCGCAGGTCAATGAGCTGGTGATCGACAGCCTGGTCGATGGTGTGCTGGTGGTGGACACCCACGGCGTTGTGCGCGCGGCAAACCCTGCATCGCGCCGCCTCCTGACGGCCCAGGGCGAGGAGCGTTCCGCGCCATTTCTGCTCTCGGCTGAAGTGGCGTGGCAGCCGCTCGCGGAGCTGGCGCACCTGACCTTCGCGCAGCAGCAGCCCCAGCAGGCCGACGTGGGCCTGGAGCACACCTCGCGCCATGCGCGGCGACTGCAGGTGCGCACCCGGCTGGCCGCCTCGCGCGACGGCTCGCAGGAAAGCCTGTGCGTGATGTTCCTGGAGGATTTGCGGGAAATGGAAGCCAGGGTGCGCACCGAAAAAATGGCGGCCATGGGCCGCATGTCGGCAGCCGTGGCCCACGAGATTCGCAACCCGCTGGCCGCCATCACCCAGGCCAATGCCCTGCTGGAGGAAGACCTGCAGGACACCGGGCAACGGCAGCTGACCAGCATGGTCGCGCAAAACGCGCAGCGGCTGGCACGCATCGTCGAGGAGATCCTCAACCTGTCGCGGGTGCAGGAGCAAGCACCCCAGGTGCAGACGCGCGCGCTTCGGCTGGACGACATCATGCACCGCATCTGCGGCGACTGGTCCCAGCAAAACGGGGCGGGCCAGCGTCTGAGCGTGCAGGCGGGCACGGGCCAGACCGCCATCCTGTTCGAGGCCGACCATCTGCGGCGGCTGATGGTCAACCTGCTGGACAACGCGCTGCGCTATGCCAGCCCGGCCGCCGGCGCGATCCAGGTCTCGACCGACGCTTCGTCGGGGCAGGTTCGCCTGCTGGTCTGGAGCGACGGGCAACCGCTCGAAAAAACCGTGCAGTCCCATCTTTTCGAGCCTTTTTTTTCCTCCGAAAGCCGCTCCAGCGGTCTTGGCCTGTACATTTGCCGCGAGCTGTGCGAACGCCATGGCGCACTGGTGGGTTACCAGCGGGTGGCCAGGGGAAACGTGGAAGGCGACGAGTTTTTTGTGATCTTCAGGCCCGCTTCGCCCGACATGCTTGCAGCGCCTGCCATGAGCGCCACCTTGTTCTGACACCCGGCTTTCCTGTTAAAACCACCCCATGAGTACCCCGAATCAGGCGCACATCCTGGTCATCGACGACGAGCCGGACCTGCGCACCCTTTATGAGCTGACCCTGCTGCGCGAGGGTTACCGTGTCGAAGCCGCTGCCGACCTGACGCAGGCGCGCGAACAACTGCAGGCGCGGCGCTTCGACGCGGTGATCACCGACATGCGCCTGCCGGATGGTTTGGGACTGGAGCTTCTGCGGGAAATGGTGAGCCAGCAACGCCCCGAACGCTGCGTCGTCATCACGGCGCACGGTTCTGCCGAAAATGCGGTGGAAGCCCTCAAGGCAGGCGCGTTCGACTATCTGACAAAACCCGTCGATCTCAAGCAGTTCCGCAATGTCGTGGCTTCAGCGATTCAGGGACCGGCCGGCACGGAGAAGACCAGGGCAGACAATGAAACCGCCACCCCTGCTTCCCGCACCGGCAAGCCGCAGGATGGCGCCCTCACCTTGCAGCGGCTGGTGGGTGAGTCGGCTGTGATGCAGGCCGTCAAGGCCCGCATCGTCAAAGTCGCCGGCAGCATGGCACCGGTGCTGATACAGGGAGAGTCGGGCACCGGCAAGGAACTCGTCGCGCGGGCTGTGCATGACTGCAGCCACCGCGCGTCCGGGCCGTTTGTGGCCGTCAACTGCAGCGCCATTCCCGAAAACCTGCTGGAGGCGGAGTTTTTTGGCGCGCGCAAGGGCGCCTACACCGGGTCGACCCAGGATCGCCAGGGCTACTTCCAGGCAGCCAAGGGCGGCACCCTGTTTCTCGATGAGATCGGCGACCTGCCGCTAGCCATGCAGTCCAAGCTGCTGCGAGCCATCCAGGAGCGGGTGGTCCGGCCTTTGGGTTCGGCACAGGAGGACACGGTCGATGTGCTTATCGTCAGCGCCACGCACAAGGACCTGGGCGCCGGGGTCGCCTCGGGACACTTCCGGCAGGACCTGTACTACCGGCTCAACGTCATCGAGATCCATGTCCCGGCGCTGCGCGAACGGCGCGAGGACCTCCCCGTGTTGTGCCACGAATTGCTGGGCCGCATTTGCCGGGAGTCCGGCATGCCGGTGCCGGAGCTTTCCGCCGAGATCCTGGCCAGCTTGCAGGCCCATCCCTTCAATGGCAATGTGCGTGAGCTGGAAAACATGTTGCACCGCGCGGTGGCGCTTGGCGAGAACAGCGAACTCCAGCTTGAGATCCCGCACACCGCGCAGGCGGTGCCGATATCGGTGCCGGTGCCGGTGCCCGAAAATCTTCAGGATTTCCTGGACAGCCAGGAACGCGGCATTTTGATCAAGGCGCTGCAGGAAACAGGTTTCAACCGGACGGCTGCAGCGGCCAAGCTCGGCATCAGCCTGCGTCAGATGCGTTACCGCATTTCCCGGCTGAACATCGTCACCCCCAACAGCGACGACGCGCCCGATGAGCCCTGAGTCCACGCGCGCTGCACCGGCGCTCTGGCACGAAGGCTGGTACCGCTACGCCCGCTCGATGGCGTCGCCCAACTTCGGCGCACGCCCGGCAGGCGCCGTGATTGACCTGATCGTGATTCATTCCATCAGCCTGCCGCCCGGCCAGTTCGGGACCGGCCAGGTTCAGAAGCTGTTCATGAATGAACTCGACTGGGACGCCCACGCGTACTTTCAAGGCATACGCGGGATGCAGGTCTCCGCTCATTTTTTCATCACCCGTGACGGCGGGCTTTGGCAATTCGTCAGCTGCGACCAGCGCGCCTGGCA
>CBFGNA010000346.1:0-3405 GCA_965650045.1 uncultured Polaromonas sp. | reverse complement strand
GTAAAACACGATCCAGCTCACATACAGCCCCGCCAGCATCAGGCCGGGCATGACGGCGGCGGCGAACAGCGTGCCCACCGAGAGCTGCATGATGTCGGACAGCAGGATCAGCACCAGGCTGGGGGGAATGATTTGCCCCAGCGTGCCCGAGGCGCAGATGGCGCCGCAGGAAATCGCCGGGTCATAACCGCGCCGCAGCAGCGTCGGCAAGGTCAGCAGGCCCAGCGTGATCACGGTGGCGCCCACGATGCCGGTGGTCGCACCCATCAGCACACCGACGCCAATGATGCCCAGCGCCATGCCGCCTCGCAGCCCGCCGGCCAGGTGGCCGATCACGTCGAGCAGGTCTTCGGCCAGGCGCGACTTTTCCAGCATGACGCCCATGAAAACAAACAGCGGGATGGCCAGCCACTGGTAGTTGGCGACCACGCCGTAAATGCGTGCCGGCAGCAAGTGGAACAGCGTCTCGCCAAAACCCATGAAGCCGAAAATGAAGCCACTGGCGGCCAGCGTGATGCCGACCGGAATGCCGCCGATCAGCATCAGGAAAAAGCCGATCAAGAGGCCGATGGCCAGCCATTCGTTCATGCTCATGGCTGGCCCTCCGGCGCAGCCGATCGTTGCCCACCGAACAGGCGCAGCGCGGCGCCCACGCCCTGCGCGGCAGCCATCAGGCCAAAGACCGCGAAACCCACGGGGATCAGCGCCTTGAGCATCCAGCGGTGCGTCAGGCCCCCCGGATCGGACGAAATCTCGTTGATGACATAGGACTGGCTCACGAACTGGATCGAGTAGCGGATCACCAGCGCCGCCATGGCGACGGCGAGCAGCGCCGACAGCAGGTCCACTGCCGCCTGCGTGCGCGGCGAGTAACGCGCGTAAAGCACGTCCACCCGCACGTGTTCGCCCTTGAGCAGCGCATAGGTCATGCCGAACAGGACCAGCGGCGCCAGCAGGTGCCATTCGAGCTCCTGCGCCCAGACCGAGCCGATGCTGAAGGCGTAACGCAGCAACACGTCGATGGCCATCAGCACCACGATGGCCAGCGTGAGCCAGGAGGCGGCGCGACCAATCAGGTCCACCGCGCGCTCGACGCGCGCCACGAAGGCGCGGGCCGGCCCGGCAGCGCCCCCGGAGGCGCCGGTCGTGTTAGCAACTGTCATGGCCGGCTCAGGCGGTCAGGATCTTGTCGTGGTACGGGCCTTCGCTGTAGCCCGCCCAGACGTCGTACTTCTTTTTGTACGCCATGTAGGAGTCGTGCACTTTTTTGGTCATCGCATCCTTGGCGACGGCCTCGGCCAGCACCTGGTTGGTGACCTCGCGCAGCTTCTTGAGCACCTCTTCAGGCAGGGGCTTGGCGATCACGCCCTGGTTTTTCACCAGGTCGTCCATGGCCTCGGCGTTGTTGCGCTGGCACCAGGCTTCGCTGATGACGTTGCAGGCGGCCGAGGCGTTCTCGACCACCGCCTGCAGGTCCTTGGGCAGCTTGTCCCAGGCGGCCTTGTTGATCAGCAGTTCCGACACCGTGGCGGGCTCGTGCCAGCCGGTGGTGTGGTAATACTTGGCCGCCTTGTGGAGGCCCAGCTTGCGGTCCTGGAAGGGGCCGACAAACTCGGCCGCGTCAATCACACCACGCTCCAGTGCCGGGAAAATCTCGCCGCCCGGCAGCAGTTTCACATCGACGCCGAGCGCCGCATAGACACGGCCAGCCAGGCCGGGGATGCGCATCTTCAGCCCCTTGAGGTCGGCGCTGGACTTGATTTCTTTCTTGAACCAGCCGGTCATCTGCACGCCCGTGTTGCCGCAGGGCAGGGCGACCATGCCGAAGGGCGCATACACCTCGTTCCACAGCTGCTGGCCGCCGCCGTCGTAGAGCCAGCCGTTGATGCCCTGGAAGTTCAGGCCAAAAGGCACGGCGGTGAAATACTGGGCGGCAAAAGTCTTGCCGGTCCAGAAGTAGCTGTTGGCATGGTTCATCTCGACCGTGCCGGCGCGCACCGCGTCAAAACCTTCGAGGGCGGGAATCAGCTCGCCTGCACCAAAGACCTGGATCTTCAGGCGCCCGCCCGACATCACGTCGATGCGTTTGGCCAAGTCGGTCGCGCTGCCCGGGCCTTCCATGTAGAACGGCGAGCCCTTGCCGTAGGCACTGGTCATTTTCCAGCTGAAGCTTTGCTGCGCACTGGCAATCATCGGGAAGCCGAGCGCCGTGCCGGCGGCAGCAGCGACGGAGGCGCGGGTCAATAGGGAGCGGCGTGTGGAAGTCATGCGGTGTTCCTTGAAATGAAGGCTGATGAGACAGAGCCTGCTGCGCAAACGGGATGGTCGCGCCAAGGGTTAGCATGCAAACAGCGTGCCACGGGAGGGGCGGTGAAACAAACATTTCCCCTCTGTAGGGCACTCCCTACAGCCCCTCGATCACACCCTACAGATGCCCGTGTTCAGCCGGAATCCCAAGGACTTCAGAGCGTCAGGTCGTAGTCCACCGTGATGGGCGCGTGGTCCGAAAACCGCTGCTCCCGATAGATGTGTTCGCTGCGCGCCAGCGCTGCAAAGGCCGGCGTCGCCAGGTGGTAGTCCAGCCGCCAGCCAACGTTTTTGGCATAGGCCTGGCCGCGGTTGCTCCACCAGGTGTAGGCCTCGTCGGTGGTGGTGGGTTGCAGCTTGCGGTACACATCGACCATGCCGCCGCCGCGTGTGGTTTTCGTGGTAGGTTGGCCGGTGCCCGCAGTCATCTCGTCAATGGCTTCGTCTGCCCGCTCTGCGTCGCGGAGCAGCTCGCTCATCCAGGCACGCTCTTCCGGCAGGAAGCCGCTGTTCTTGCGGTTGCCCTTGAAGTTTTTCAGGTCGATCTCTTGGTGCGCAATGTTGATATCGCCGCACAGCACGAAGTCACGGCTTTCCTTGAGGGTGGCCAGGTAGGGATAAAACTCGGCCAGGAAGCGGAACTTGGCGGCCTGGCGTTCCTCACCCGAGGAGCCGCTCGGGAAATAACAACTGATGATGGACAGTTTGGGCGACTGCTTGCGGCCCGGGCGGTCGAAGCGCAGTTCCACATAACGGCCTTCGGCGTCAAACTCGTGCGAGCCGTAGCCGGTGATCACGTCGCTGGGTTCGTGACGGCTGTACACCGCGACGCCCGAGTAGCCTTTTTTCTCGGCAAAGTGGAAATACCCTTTGAGCCCGGCAATCTCCTCGAAGCGCCCGGCCACATCGGCGGCCTGGGCCTTGAGCTCCTGCATGCAAATACAATCCGGCTGGGTCTGGGCCACCCATTCGGTCATGCCCTTGGTGGCAGCAGAACGGATGCCGTTGAGGTTCAGACTGGTTAACTTGAACATGGGACTCCAATGAGCAAAACAACGGGCGAGCCGGGACAGGGCGGGACAGACAGCAGCGAAAGCC
>CBFGNA010000345.1:0-3421 GCA_965650045.1 uncultured Polaromonas sp. | reverse complement strand
GGTCCGGGCCCACCTGCGCCGGCTCCACTTCCACCCGGCGCTGACCGACGAGGCTTTTTCGGCCTATGTCGATTTCAACGAACGTTTTCACGCGCTGCTGTACGAGATGGCCGACAGCCCGGTCACGGTGCGCCAGCTGGAACGCACGGTGAGCCTGCCGTTTGCCTCGCCTTCTGCCTTTGTGGTGGTGCAGTCGAACTCGCCGCAGGCGCGCGACATGCTGGTGGTGGCGCAAGACCAGCACTGGCAGGTGCTGGACGCCATCGAACGTGGCGAGGGCACACGCGCCGAGGCGCTGATGCGCGAACACTCGCGGCTGGCGCAGCGCAACCTGCGGCATGCGCTGTCAGGCCAGCCCGGCGCGCACATGCCGGAATCCCTGAAAGCGATGAAGCTGATCCGAAGGCGTGGCTGAACACCAGTTGCCGTTCGCCCTGAGCCTGTCGAAGGGCTTCAGCCAAGCTCGGAGCAGGCTTCGACAGGCTCAGCCCGAACGGTGAGGGCATGAAGCCCCCGTTTTTGAACAACTGATCTCATCATGAAAAGCAATACAACCCTGTACCCCGCCACGGTGGTGGCCCTGCGCGACCTGACACCGACGGTGCGCGAGTTCGAGATCCAGCCGGTGGCGGGCAGCGCCGTGGCCTGGCAGGCCGGCGCGCATCTGCAGATGGAAGTGATGGTCAATGGCCGGGCGCAGATCCGCAGTTATTCGCTGGTGGGGGTGCCGGACGGCGAGCGCTACCGCATCGCCGTCAAACGCATGGACGACGGCCGCGGCGGCTCGCAGGCGATGTGGCGGCTGGCGGTAGGCGACACGCTGGCCGTGAGCGAACCGCAAAACCATTTCGCGCTGGACCTGTCGGCGCCGCATTACCTGCTGGTGGCCGGCGGCATCGGCATCACGCCGCTGATGATGATGGCGCAGCAACTGCAGGCGCATGCCGCACGCACCGGCGCCACCTTGCGCATGTTGTACGGCGCGCGCACGCAGGACGAGCTGGCCTTGTTGCCGCTGCTGCGTGAGACCCTGGGGAAGGCGCTGCAGACCTTTGTCGGCGAGCGCAACGAAACCATGGACCTGGCCGCCGAGATCGCGGCGCTGCCTGCTGGCGCGCAGCTTTACACCTGCGGCCCGGTGCCCATGCTCGAAGCCATCAAGGCGGCCTGGAGCGGGGCAGGGCGCTCGCCGGCGGATCTGCGTTTTGAAACCTTCGGCAGCAGCGGGCGGCTACCCGTTCAGGCCTTCCGCGTGCGGGTACCGCGCCACGATGTGGACATCATGGTCGCGCCCGACACCACCTTGCTGGACGCGCTGGAGCAGGCCGGCGTGGAAGCGATTGCCGATTGCCGCCGCGGCGAGTGCGGCCTGTGCGCCATGGATGTGCTGGCCCTGGAGGGCGAAGCCGATCACCGCGACGTGTTCTTGAGCCCGCACGAGAAGCAGGAAAACCGCCGCATCTGTGCCTGTGTCTCACGCGTGTCGGGCTGCATCACACTGGACTCGGCCTGGCGGCCCGACTGACGCTGGCCAGCGCCGCAACGACCACGCCGGCCTCGGCGATATACGGGTTTGTTATAGCTGTAAGCCTGAAATAAGGCGTACGATCCTCGCCTTTCGAGGCGATAGTCACGAGTTGACGAAATTTTCACGTTCCGCTTTTTCATTTTTTGAACCCCCGGAGACCACCATGCTGCAAAGAAGAACCTTCACCGCCCTGGCCCTCGCTGTCGCCAGCCTGGCCGCTGTGCCCGCCCACGCGCAGGACAATGTGTTCAAGATCGGCCTGATCCTGCCCATGACCGGGCAGCAGGCCAGCACCGGCCGCCAGATCGAGGCCGCCGCCCGCCTGTACATGGCGCAAAACGGCGACACCGTGGCCGGCAAGAAAATCCAGCTCATCGTCAAGGACGACACCAGCCTGCCCGATGTAACCAAGCGCCTGGCGCAGGAGCTGGTGGTCAACGACAAGGTCAACGTGCTGGCCGGTTTCGGCATCACGCCGTCGGCGCTGGCCACCGCGCCGATTGCCACGCAGTCCAAGACCCCGCTGGTGGTGATGGCCGCCGCCACGTCCAGCATCACGGAAGCCTCGCCTTACATCGTGCGTTCGAGCTTCACGCTGCCGCAGGTGTCTGTCGCGCTGGCCGACTGGGCGCCGAAGAATGGCATCAAGAAGGTCGTGACCCTGGTGTCCGACTACGGCCCGGGCATTGATGCCGAGAAGTATTTCAAGGACCGCCTGACCTTCAATGGTGGCCAGGTGACCGAGCAACTGCGCGTGCCGCTGCGCAACCCCGACTTCGCGCCTTTCCTGCAAAAGGTGCGTGATGCCAAGCCGGATGCGCTGTTCGTTTTCGTGCCCTCGGGCGCGGGCGCCGCCGTGATGAAGCAGTTCCTGGAGCGCGGCCTCGACAAGGCCGGCATCAAGCTGATCGCCACCGGCGACGTGACCGATGACGACCAGTTGAACGACATGGGTGACGGCGCGCTGGGCGTGGTCACCTCGCACCACTACTCGGCCGCGCACCCCTCGCCCATGAACAAAAAGTTCGTCGAAGCCTTCCAGAAGGCCAACAAAAACCTGCGTCCCAACTTCATGGCCGTGGGCGGTTATGACGGCATGCGCGTGATCTACGAAGCGCTCAAGAAGAGCGGCGGCAAGGGCGGCGGCGACGGCCTGCTGGCTGCGATGAAGGGCCAGATCTTCGAAAGCCCGCGCGGCCCGGTGTTCATTGATGCACAAACCCGCGACATCGTCCAGAACGTCTACCTGCGCAAGGTCGAGAAAAAGGACGGTCAGCTCTACAACGTGGAATTTGACGTGATCAAGGACGTCAAGGATCCCGGGAAGAATAAGTAACCCCCCATCCAGGCTCACTGCGTGTAGCCTGTTTCCCCCCTGCTGGGGGCAACGCCTGCGGCCCGGCGAAGCCGGTTCCGCGGCGTTCCTGAACAAGACCTATGCTCACCATCTTCTTCGACGGTATTGCCTACGGCATGCTGCTTTTTGTGCTGGCGGTCGGGCTGGCCGTGACCATGGGGCTGATGAATTTCATCAACCTCGCGCACGGTGCCTTTGCCATGGTGGGCGGCTACGCCACCGTGGTGCTGATGCAGCGTTTTGATGTGCCGTTTCTGCTGTGCCTGCCGCTGGCTTTCGGTGTGTCGGCGCTGCTGGGTGGGGTGCTGGAACGCACGCTGTACCGCCCCATGTATGCCAAGCCGCACCTGGACCAGGTGCTGTTTTCCATCGGCCTGGCCTTCATGGCGGTGGCGGCCATGGATTACTTCATGGGCTCGACGCAGCAGATCATGCAGTTGCCAGAGTTTCTCAAAGGCCGTACCGAACTGGAGACACCGCTGGGCACGCTGGGCATGGGCCATTACCGCCTGTTCATCATCGCCATCTGCGGGGCG